>DBHE01000096.1 GCA_002296055.1 Pseudomonadaceae bacterium UBA836 | reverse complement strand
CCAGTGTGATGTGCTTGGCTTTTTATCCTGACCAGTTGGGCAGGTTTTGTTTGTATTGAGCAAATTGCGGGCCAGCTTTCAAAAAACCTGGATATTGGCCGAAAGCCCCGTGTTTTCAGGGCCTTGGAGAGGGAACAACGCTGCAGCGAGCAACCCGCTGGAATACCTGACCAACGCGCCGCTCGCTTTTGGTGCGGCGTGAACCAGAGTCGTGCGTCTATCTAGCTGGCCGGTGTCGCTTTTGCGGCAGCGCTGCGGTTGCGCATGGCCTGGCGCCGGTCCGCCAGCCCCACCACCAGAATGCCCAGCGCGATCAGCGCAAAACCGGTTAGGTCACTGCGGGTCGGAACCTCGTGCAGAAACCACGCGGCCGACAGCATGCCCACCGCCGGTACCGAGGCCGAACTCAGTGACAGGCTGACCGCCGGCAGCGAGCGAATCGCTGCCACTTGCGCCGCCACGCAGATACCGGAGGCAATCGCCCCGCTGAACACCAGCATCCAGATAAACTGCGGCTGCCAGTCGATCTCGGCTGGGCTTTCGACCAGCAGGGCCAGCGGCAGCAGCGCGAGAACCGAGGTCAGCAGCTGCCAGGGAATCAGTGACAGCACATCGCCCTGCCAGTGGTGCCGACGCACGTGAATCAGCCCTGCGGTCCAGAGGATGGTGCCCAGCATGATCAGCCCGCCGCCGATAAACACGTCGTGATTGGACCAGTCGATGCTCAGCGGGTTGAACACCGTCAGCAGCCCGGCCAAGCCCAGCCCCACGCCCATGGCGCGGGGCAGAGTAAAGCGCTCTCCAAGAAACAGCGCCGCCGCCGGCACCACCCAGATGGGCGTGGTGTAGGCCAGAATCGCCGCGCGACCCGCCGGCAGATACTGCACGCCGAGGGTAACCAGGGTGATAAAGGCCATGTTCTGCAGCACACCAACCGAGATCAGCACCGGCAAATCTGCGCGCCGCGGCAGGCGCAACACGCCCAGCACGGCGGCAATGATAAACATCGCCAACGTGCCCAGTGCCATACGCATGCAGGTAAACAGCATCGGCGGGCTGAACGCCAGGCCGAGCTTGAGTACCGGAAAGTTCAGCCCCCAGCCCAGCGCGTTGAAGCACAGCAACAGGTATCCCAGGCCAAAGGCGTAGCTGTGACCGCCGACGGTTCCGGCGGTCGCGTTCTGGGCCACCTCAGTGCTCCACTTCGAGGGCGCTTTCGTGCCAGTTGCGCAGGGCGCGGTCAGACAGCCAGACCATCAAGGCGAACAGCGCGATACCGGTCAGGGTGATCAGCAGCAGTGCGGCGAACATGCGCGGAATCTGCAGGTTGTAGCCCGACTGCAGAATCATGTACGCCAGACCGGCCTTGGCGCCGCCGGTGCCGGCGACAAACTCGGCCACCACCGCACCGATCAGCGCCAGACCCGAGCTGATGCGCAGACCACCGAAGAAGTACGGCAGCGCGCCCGGAATGCGCAGGCGAATCAGCTCCTGCCAGCGGCTGGTGCGATACATGCGGAACATGCTGAGCAGGTTTGGATCAACGCTGCGCAGGCCCAGGGTGGTGTTGGAGATGATCGGGAAGATGGCGATGATCACCGCGCAAACGGTCAGCGCCCAGGTGGTGTCATCCACCCAGATGATGATCAGCGGCGCGATGGCAACAACCGGCGTTACCTGCATCAGTACCGCGTACGGAAACAGGCTCATCTCGATCCACTTGCTCTGCACAAACAGCAAGGACGCCGCGACACCCAGCACCACCGCGATAAGAAAGGCCAGAAAGGTGACCTTGAGGGTGATGTAGAGCGCGCCCAGCAGCGGCTGCCAGCCGTCGATCAGCGCTTTGAAGATCTCTATCGGCCCCGGCAGGATGTACTTGGGCATCTCCAGTGCCTGCACGGCGATTTCCCAAATCAGCAGAAACAGCACGCCCACAGCCAGCGGCGCGGCTACCTTGACGAAGCTCTCGTTGTGGATCAGCGGCGCGCTCATGCCTTGACCTCCTGTGGCTGGCCCATGGCACTGGCGCGTTCCAGTGCCTGCGAGACCTGGCGGCAGTAGCCGGCAAACTCGGTGGAGACACGGAAGTCGCTGTTACGCGGGAAAGGTTGATCGATGCTGATGTCGTCGACGATGCGGCCCGGACGAGCGGCCATCACGACCACGCGGCTGGACAGGTAGACCGCCTCGTAGACGCTGTGGGTAACGAACACGATGGTCCAGCCGTTCTTCTGCCACAGCTTGAGCACATCATCGTTGAGTTTGTTGCGGGTCATCTCGTCCAGTGCGCCGAAGGGTTCATCCATCAGCAACAGGTTTGGCTCGGTGACCATGGCGCGGGCAATCGAGGCACGCATCTGCATGCCGCCGGACAGCTCGCGCGGAAAGGCGTTGTCGAAGCCCTTGAGGCCGACCATCTCCAGCGCATCGTCAATCTTGCGCTCGGTCTCTGCCCCGCTCTGGTGTTCCAGATCGAGCGGCAGACGCACGTTCTTGCGCACCCGTGCCCAGGGCATCAGGGTCGCGTTCTGAAAAACGAAGGCCAGCTTACGGCCCTTGTCGCCGACCACGTCGTAGCCCTGTTCCCAGAACTTGACGGTGCCGGTGGTCACGTCACCCAGCCCGGCCATGATGCGCAACAGGGTACTCTTGCCGCAGCCGGAGGGGCCCAGCAAGCTGACGAATTCGCCCTGGCGGATGGTCAGATCGGCGCCCTTGAGCGCCACGGTGCCGTTGGCGTAGACCTTGTTGACGCCCTCGACCTGCAGCACCGGGCGCGGATTGCCGTGGCTGTCGGTTGAGCTATGCTCGGCGGCGCTGTCGTCGACCGGCGTGGCCTTGAGCGGCGTCACTTTGGCGCTTGTCATCGGTATCTCCCGTGGCGGCCCGCTGCGGGCCGCCGGTTGGTGGCTTAATCAGGGCAGAACGGGTTCGCTGGGCAGGTAATCCAGGCTGTAGACATCCTTGATATCCAGGCTGGCATCGACCAGACCGGCCTCCAGCATGAATTCGTGGATCTTGGCCCAGCGCGCGTCGGTCATCACGCCGATACCGCGGGTGGCTGCGTCGCCACCGGTGACCAGACCGTATTCCTGCATCTTGGCGATGCCGTAGGCGATCTGCTCGTCGCTCATTTCCGGGTTGGCTTCTTTGATCAGCGCGTCGCCCGGCGCCGGATCCTTGAAGTAGCTGGCCCAGCCTTCCATGCTCGCCTGCACGAAGCGGCGTACCAGATCGGGGTTTTCCTCGATCAGGCCATCGGTGGTTTCGATGGTGGTGGCGTAAGCCGGGTAGCCGTAGTCAGCCAGCAGGAACACGGACGGCTGCACGCCGGCCTTTTCCATGGCAAAGGGCTCGGACGACAGGTAGCCCTGCTGCACGATGTTCTTGTCTGCCAGGAAGGGCGCCACGCTGAAGGTGTAGGGGCGGATCATGTCATCGGTGTAGCCGTACTTGGACTTCAGCCAGGGCCAGAAGGTGGTGTTGGCGAAGGCAGCGATGTACACCGGCAGACCTTCCTCCTTGATCTGCTCCAGCGAGGTGATGTGCGGGTGCGCAATCAGCGCCTGTGGGTCACCCTGGAAGGCCGCCGCCACAGTCGTGACCGGCATGCCCTGTTCTACTGCCTTGACCGCGCCAACGGCGTAGCCCATTGAGAAGTCGCGCTTGCCGGAGACCAGCAGCTGCATGCCGTTGACCTGCGGGCCGCCCATTTCAATGGAGACATCCAGGCCGTACTTTTCATACAGACCGGTGGCCTTGGCTTGATAGAAACCGCCGTGCTCAGCCTGGGCATACCAGTTGGTGCCAAAGACGACCTCATCCAACTCAGCCGCCATCAGCGGGCTGGACAGGGTGCCGGCAAGGACTGCGCCGGCCATGCCGAGCAGTGCGGAAGACGTCAGGGTCTTGCGGGGGTGGCGCATGTGGTGCTCCTTAAATGCGTGATAGCTGACCAGTTATTCAACATTTTCTGTCCAGCAAGCGCCGTGCCACATGCGTGAAACGCCCTGAATGCACTTTCTACCTACACACCCCCGTCATCCCCGCGAAGGCGGGGATCCACGGCCATGTAAGCACCGAAATACATGGATTCCCGCCTTCGCGGGAATGACGGTGAGCGGCACTATCCGCGCTGTCTCCAGCGCTGCTCAACCGCACATTTATGCTCATCAGACAAGCGCCCATCACTGTCGCCAATATTTCTTGAACACTTGGTCAGCAAAATAATATGCACCGGATTGCATCGCTCGAAGCCCCGGCTGCACCGTGAAGGCTCATTTTTTGCTCAGTGCGCTTCGCCGGCGGCCAGATCAACCGAGGCGGGTTCCGGAATGACCTGCCCGGCCAGGCGGGCAACCCGAGCCCCCAGCGCCTGGGCGATGGCCTTCTCTCCCTCATCCACCCCCAGGGTGCCGTTGAAGCCGGTCACCGCTGAAGCGCCATAAGGCGAACCACCGCTGCGGGTGTGCACCAGCGCCGGCACGCTGTGCGGCACGCCCGCGAGGATCATGCCGTGCTGCAGGAACGGCAACAGCAGGTTGAGCAGGGTCATTTCGTTGCCCGAGTGCATGCCGCCGGTGGAGGTGAAAGCCGCGCCCACCTTGCCGATCAGCGCGCCCTGGCGCCACAGCGGCGCCACCTCGTCGATAAAGGCGCGCAGCGGCGTGCTCATCAAACCGTAGCGGGTGGGCGAGCCCCAGATGATGCCGGTGGCCCATTCCAGATCGGCCATGCTGGCCTGTGTCAGCGCGCGGTACTCGGTCTGCGCGGCGATGAAATCGGCGCGCTCGGTATCCACGCTGAACTCGGGGTCGGACAATGCCACCCGGCGCAAACGCACCTCGGCGCCCTCGCTGGCGGCCCCTTCGGCGATGGCTTTGGCCAGGGTCAGAGTGGTGCCGTAGCGGGAATCGACAACGATGGTGATGCGCGATGGGGTCATGAATTAGTGCTCCTGAGTGAGGGTAAACAAAATCGCTACATGAGCTGGCATGCAATATGAATACCTGACCAGATGGACAAGTTGATATTTCCCTCTCAGGAGAATCGCATGACACAGCAGTATGGGGCACAGGCAGCCAACCTGCCGGTGATCGACATCAGCCCGATGGCGGGCGGCAGTGAGCAGAGCAAGGCCGCGATGGCAACCACCCTGCGCGAGGCCTGCGAGCACAGCGGCTTCTTTTACGTCAGCGGCCACGGCATCGACAGCGCGCTGATCGAACAGGTGTTCAATGCATCAAAACAGTTCTTCGACCTGCCGATGGCCGACAAGCTGCTGGTCGACAAGGCGCAGTCCAAGGCCAATCGCGGCTATGAGCCGCTGCGCGGGCAAACGCTGGAAGCTGGCGCGCCCCCGGATCTGAAAGAAGGTTTTTACATCGGCGAAGAAGTGGCCGCCGATGACGAGCGTGCGCTGACGCGCTTTAACACCGGGCCAAACCAGTGGCCGCACAGTGTCGCGGACTTTCGCCCGGCGATGGAGCAGTACTACGCAGCATTGGAGGCGCTGAGTGCGCGCATCATGGCCGCGCTGGCGTTGTCGCTGAGCCTGCCGGAGGACTTTTTTGCCGACTTCTGCGAGCACCCGCTGTGCACCCTGCGCCTGCTGCACTACCCGCCCCAGCCCGGCAACCCCGAGCCGGGTGAAAAGGGCTGCGGCGCGCACACCGACTTTGGCGGCATCACCGTGCTGCTGCTCGACGACAAGCCCGGCCTGCAGGTCTGGGACGCAGCCGGCGAGCGCTGGATCGACGCCAACCCGATCCCCGGCACCTTTGTGGTCAACCTGGGCGACATGATCGCCCGCTGGACCAACGACCGCTACCGCTCGACCCTACACCGTGTGGTCAACACCTCGGGCGCAGAGCGCTACTCGGTGCCCTTCTTCTATAGCGGCAACCCCGATCACGAAGTCCGCTGCCTGCCGGTCTGCCTGCAACCCGGTGATGCGCCGCGTTACCCGGTCACTACGGTTGAAGCCCATTTGCAGGAGATGTACCGGAGGACCTATGCCTGAGCAACAAAAACCCACCTTTGTACTGATTCACGGCGCCTGGGCGGGCAGTTGGGTGTGGGATGCCCTCAAGCCCGAACTCGAAGCCGCAGGCCACGCCGTGCTAGCGCTCAACATGCCGGGCAACCCGCAGCACCCAGCGGCAGAAGACGACATCAGCATGGCTGGCTGCATGGCGCACATCGCCGCTGCCTGCGACGAGATTGACGGCCCGCTGTTGCTGGTCGGCCATTCCGGTGGCGGCGTGATTGTCACCCAGGCGGCCGAGATGCTCGCCGAGCGGGTGGTGGGCGTGGCGTATCTGGCGGGCATGATGCTGCCTTCCGGCTTGGGCTTTGCCGAGCTGAGCAACGCGCTGCTTGCGACCAACCCGGAAGCAGCAGGCATCTGGCCGCATCTGGTGTGGGCCGAGGACCGGCAGTCCTCCAGCGTGCCGCCCGAGGCGGTGTGCGAGGTATTTCTGCAGGACCTGCCGCGAGACCAAGCCATGGCCGCTGCGCAGCGCTTTTGCAGCCAGCCCGAAGGCACCCGCGCATTGATCGCCGAATGGACGCCGGAGCGCTTTGGTCGACTGCCACGACTGTATGTAGAAGCCACAGAAGACCGCTCAGTGGTGCTGGCCGCGCAGCGCAAGATGCAGGCGCTGGTGCCGGGCGCGCAGGTGCTCAGTCTGCCCTGCGGGCACGTACCGCAGGTGGTGCAAACCGCCGCCGTTGCTGACGCTTTGTTGGCGTTTGCGCATGGTGCCCCAAGCCCCGCATAGGGGCGCCGCATGCTGCGCCCGCTAACGCCAGGTCTCAGCGGGCTGTCGTCTTGCTCAGGGTATTGAAGGCAATGTCGGTGCTGGGGAACACCTCGCCCACCTGCTGGTCAAGCCAGTCGGTGTGCTGCAGCTGATCCATCACCGGGCCCTTGACCTCGGCCAGATGCAGCCGGATATCCCGCTCGCCCAGGCCCTCGGTCAGCTCGCTGAGCATGTCCAGCCCGGTGCTGTCGATATGGTTCACGGCGGAGAGAATCAACAGCACATCGCGGGTGTCGGGATAGTCGGCCAGCGCCTGGTAGATCGCCTGCTCCACCGCCTTGGTATTGGCAAAGAAGATGTTCTCGTCGATCCGCAGGGCCAGCAGGTGCGGCTCAATCTCCACCAGGTGCCGCTTGGTGTTGCGGAAGTACTGGGTATCGGGCACACGGCCGACCACCGCCACATGGGGGCGGCTACCGCGCCAAAGCTGGGCAATGATCGAGCAGCAGATACCCAGCACAATGCCGGCTTCAATACCCAGCACCAGCACCCCCATTGCCGTGCCCAGCAGGGTTAACCCCTCCGCCCGATCGTAACGCCAGGCCCGGCGCAGGCTGGGCAAGTCAACCAAGGGCACCACGGCGACCAAAATCACCGCCGCCAGTACCACCTGCGGCAACCAGGCAAGCAGCGGTGCCAAGCTGATCAGAATCAGGCCAATCACCGCGGCGGCAAACACCCCCGCCAGCGGGGTATTGGCGCCAGCCTCGATATTCACGCTGGAGCGCGAAAAGCCGCCGCACACGGCAAAACCGCCGCTCAACGCCGACCCAAGATTGGCCGCACCGAGGCCCAGCAACTCGCGGTCCGGGTCGATACTCTGGCGCTTGCGCCGGGCCAGCGACTGGGCGATGGACACACTTTCGACGAAGCTCACTAGACTGATCAGCAGGGCCGGCAACAGTAGCGCACGCAAACTCGACACCTCCGGCGTCTGCCAGACCAGCGCCGGCAGCCCGGCCGGAATCGCGCCCACCACCGGCACACCCTGCGCCGTCAGATCAGCGCGCCAGGTCACCAGCACACCCAGCACCACCACCAGCAATGGCGCCAGCTTGGCCAGCAGCGTCGCCACACCCTCGGGCAGGCCGAGACGCTGCAGCAGCCCCGCCAGTGCATGACGCGCAAACAGCAGCCAGCCCAGCGCCAGCAGCCCCATACCCAATACCAGGGTGTTGCTGCGCTGCCACTGGGCGAACAGCTCGGCCGGGCTGGCCGGCCAGTCCGCCAGGCCAAACAGCTTGGGCAGTTGGCTGAGCACGATCAGAATCGCCGCGCCGCTGATAAAGCCGTTAATCACCGGGTGGCTGAGAAAATTAGCCAAAAAGCCCAGGCGCAGCAGGCCGAAGGCAAACAACATCACCCCCGACAGCAGCGCCAGCCAGATCGCCAGTTGCAGATAATCCGCCGACCCGGCCACCGCCAGGGGCGCCAGCAGCGTGGCCGTCATCAGCCCGGTGACCGCCACCGGGCCGACCGACATGGTCATGCTGCTGCCAAACAGCGCATAGCCCAGCAGCGGCAGCAGGCTGGCGTACAGGCCGATCTGCACCGGCAAGCCCGCCAGCATCGCGTAGGCCATGCTCTGCGGGATAATCATGATGCCCACTACCAGGCCAGCGGTCAGATCACCTGCCAGCCAGGCACGGCGGTACTGGCGCATCCAGCCAAACAGCGCATTACTGCCCGGCGGCTGCAGACGCGGCGACTCGCTCACAGGCTCACCCGCCGCTCAAACTGGGCGAACAGCCACATGCCAAGCAGCATGGCGGCAACAAACACCAGCGCCTGCGGAATCAGGGCCGAGGCCGCCACCAGCGCCGGCCCCGGGCAGAAGCCAGCCACCCCCCAACCAGCACCAAACAACAGGCTGCCGATAACCAGGCGCCGATCAATCTGGCGATTGCTCGGCAGCTGGGCCTGCTCGCCGCGCAAGGTGGTGCCGCGCCGCTGAACCCATTGCATGGGCACAAAGGCCACAGCAATCGCACCGACCATCACCAGCGCCAGCGATGGGTCCCAGGCGCCCGCCAGATCAAGAAAGCCCAGCACCTTGGCCGGGTTGGCCATGCCGGAAATCAACAGGCCAAGACCAAACAGCAGGCCGCTGACCACTGCAAACACCCCACGCATGGCTCAGACTCCCAACAGATGACGCAGGAAAAAGACAATAGCAAAGCCCGCGCCCATGAAGCTCAGGGTAGCCACCAACGAGCGCAGCGACAGCCGCGACAACCCGCACACCCCGTGACCACTGGTGCAGCCGGAGCCAAGCCGCGAGCCAAACCCCACCAGCAGACCCGCAACGACCAGCGCAACCGGCCCGGCATCAACCTGCACGGCGAGCTCACCGGCCAACGCCAGATACAGCCAGGGCGCCAGCAGCAAGCCGAGCACAAAGAGTAACGCCTCACCGTTGCCCGCCTGCGGTGCCAACAAGCGACCGACTAGCCCACTGATGCCGGCAATACGGCCGTTGAATAGCACCAGCAGCGCCGCCGCCGCGCCGATCAGCGCGCCGCCCAACAGCGCAGACAACGGAGTGAAGGCGACCCAGTCAATGCTCATCCGGGGTCTCCTCGGCACAGTACAGGCCATACAGGGTATGCAGAATCGCCAGGGCCTCGCGGCTGGCCACCCGATAGTAGACCTGCTTGCCTTCACGGCGGGTGTCTACCAGCCCCTCGCGGCGCAGCACTGCCAGTTGCTGCGACAGGGTCGGCTGCACGATGCCCAGCAGCTCTTCCAGCTCGCCGACATTGCGCTCACCGTCCACCAGCTGGCACAGCAGCAGCAGCCGGTCACGATTGGCCAGCGCTTTTAGCAGTTGATGGGCCTGATCGGCGGAGCTGCGCAGGCGCTGGAGGTCAGATTGATTGTTCATGAAGGCACCAAAATCTCTTGCAGCGCTTTGTTAAGCGTCTGTTGATCGACAATATATAAAAAAATAGATTGTTTGCAAGCAACCGAAACAGAGCCGCAGATGAATCAACAGCGCCCGCAGGGCGAGGGCCAGGCTCTTAAGGGCTGAACAACCTGAACTCAAGCAACGTCTGCACCAGGGTAGCGTTGGCAATATCGATAAAGAACGCGCCAAGCAGCGGAATCACCAGATAGGCCTTGGGGCTGGGGCCATAGCGGCTGGTCAACGCATCCATATTCGCGATGCCGACCGGCGTGGCGCCCAGCCCCATGCCGATAAACCCCGCGCTGATGCAAGCAGCGTCGTAATTGCGACCCAGCAGCGGAAACACCAGAAACACGGTGAACAGCGTGATCAGTACCGCCTGCACCAGCAACATAACGCCGATCACCCCGAACGCACCCTGCAGTGACAACAGCGGCAAGCTGATCAGGCTCATGCCAAGAAACAGCTGCAGACTGAGGTCGCCCACCAGCTGAATAGGCCGCTCGTCTACCTCTACCCCGGCCAGATCCAGTCCGTTGGCCAGCAGTATGCCGAGGAACATGGAGGTCAGGAACGCCGGCAGCCGAAGCCCCAGGCCTGACAGCCAGTCATAGACACTGGCGCCAAGGGCAAAACACAGCGCGATCAGCAGCACCGCGGTGAGCAGGTGGTCCAGGTCGATCAGGTAGGTGGTCTTGCCGTGGCTTTCGAGCTGCGGCAATTCGCTCTCCACCTCGCTACTGGCGAGCTGGTGACGGCGAATCAGCCAAGCCGACACCGGGCCGCCCAACAGGCCGCCGCTGATCAGCCCGGCAGTCGCCATCGCCAGGCCGAGGGTGCTGGCATCGGCCAGCCCGAAATGCTCCTCGAACAGCTCACCCCAGGTGAGCGCGGTGCCGTGGCCGCCGGCCAGCGAGATGCTGCCGCCAATCAAGCCGTACAGTGGGCTTTCGCCCAGCCCCAGCGCCAGCAGCGTGCCAACGATGTTCTGGCACAGCAGAAAGATCACCGCCAACCCCAGCATAATCGCCAACGCCCGCCCACCGGCCAGCAATTGTCGCAAGCGCGACGACAGCCCGATGGTGCTGAAGAAGGCAATCAGCAGCAGATTGCGCAGCTCCAGGTCGAACAAAATCTCGCGATCAAAAAGCAGCTGCAACACCGCCACCAGCGCACTGACCGGCAAGCCACCGCTGACCGCAGCCGGAATGTTGTAGCGGCTGAGCAAACCAACCCGTTGATTGATCCAGTAGCCCAGCCATAGCGCAATCACCGTCAGTGCCAGGGTGGTTGGCGTGTTGATCAGCAGGGCAGGCTCTTCCATGGCAGGTCTCGCAGTGATGGCGTGGGTAGCAGGGCACAAGGATATACGCCCACAGGGCAGACCATCAGATTAAACCTGATGGGCAGGCGCCAGGGCTGATTGACCATCATCAGGCAAACGCACGGCGCTGGCACCCGGCGGGTGCTTTGGCCGATACTGCCGGACCGCGATGACAACAACAGGAGACCTCGCCCATGACCACCTCGCGCTTCGACCTGACCGGCAAAACTGCCCTGATTACTGGCGCCTCCAGCGGCCTTGGTGCCCATTTTGCCCGCGTGCTGGCTGCCGCCGGCGCCCGTGTGGTCGTGGCGGCTCGCCGGGCCGAGCGTCTGTCTGCACTGGTCGATGAACTCAAGCAACAGGGTTATGAAGCACTGGCCGTGACCATGGACGTGACCGATGCCGACAGCATCGACGCCGGTTTCAACGCCGCCGAACAGGCCTTTGGCGTCTGTGACATTCTGGTCAACAACGCCGGTATCGGCGACCCGGTGCCCTTCCTGGAGATGGACGAGGGCAACTGGCGCAGCATGCTCGACACCAACCTGGACGGCGCCTGGCGCGTCGCCCATCGCGGCTGCAAGGCCATGGCCAGCAGCGGCCAGGGCGGCAGTGTGATCAACATCGCCTCAATTCTCGGCCTGCGCGTCGGCAAGGCGCTGGCTCACTACGCGGTTGCCAAGGCCGGTGTGGTACAGCTGACCAAGGCCATGGGCATGGAACTGGCCAAGAACAAGATTCGCGTCAATGCCATTGCCCCCGGCTACTTCCGCACCGAAATGAACTCGGATTATTTCGACACCGAGCACGGCCAGAACTACGTTCGCAGCAAGGTGCCGATGGCGCGTCTGGGTCAACTGGAAGAGCTAGATGGCCCACTGCTGCTGCTGGCCAGCGAGGCCGGCTCGTTCATGACCGGCACCATCATCAATGTGGACGGCGGACACGTAAACAACAGCCTGTGACACCCCTGGGTCTGTTGCCGCGCCGCTGGCTTGCGGCCCGGCAAGCCGCTATCTTCAAGGGTAAACCCTCTGGCAGCGGACCCAGACGATCTCACTCATGACCACACCAGACCACGCAAGCAACGGACGCATCGCCCTGGCGCTCGGTATGCTGCTAGTGACCCTGTGCTTTGGCTATCTGGGTACCAGTGCCTGGCAACATCGGGACGAGACGTGGCGCAACCAGCAGTACCAGGCGATCGAGGGCGAACTGCGCAGCCTGCAGCAGGAAGAGCTGGCGTTGCGTCAGCAGGCCAGCATTGCGGTGTTTGGCCTCAGCGAAGACCCCGATCTGCGTCGCCTGCTGCGGCGCATTGCCTACCTGGTGGGCCAATATGGACTGGATGACCCCGAAGTAGCGCGCCTGCGAGCACAGATCGCCAGCGACCTGTCCGGCTTTTGGCAGCTGCTGCAGCAGGCTGGCGCCAAAGAGCTGCAAATCCACCTGGCGCCCGGCAGCACCGCGCTACTGCGCATGCAACGGCCGGAGCGCTGGGCCGACCGTGCCGACAGCAAGCGCCCGTTGCTGCAATACAGTCAGGAGCATGCCGAACGGGTGGACGGCCTGGCGCTCTACCCTGGCGGCGCCAGCGAGAGCGCGGTTGCACCCGTGTTTGCCAGCGACGCCAGCAACAGCCGGGTGATCGCCACCCTGCAGGTCGGCTTTCCCGCGTTTGCCCAACACAGCAGCCCCACCGAACAGGGGCTGGCATTGCTGGTACGCCCTTTCTATCTGGCTGACGAGCAGCAAAATAGCCCACTGCCCAGGGTGGATGCCGGCCGCTGGCTCCTGGCTGACAGCCCCGGACCCGTTGATCTGGAGATGCTCAGTCAGGCTGCCAAAGCCACCCGCAGCATCGCCAACCCGCACTTGTTTGAGCACGGCGAACAAGTCTGGCTGGCTGCGCTGTTACCGCGTGCCGCCTATACATTGAGCGACACCGAAGATGAAAACCCTGCCGCGCTGATGCTGTGGCGCGACATGACCCAAGCCTACGCCGCCCACCGGCAGGACTTGCTGCACCTGGCCGGCAACTGGCTGCTGGCCTGGTTTGCCGCTATCACCCTGTTTACCCTGCTGCTGGTCTACAGTCGCCACGTCACCCGCCGTCAGATGGCGCTGCACGCCGAGGCCATCAGTAACGAAAGCCAGCGCCGTGAGCGAGACCGCCGCCTACTGGAGATCATCAGCCACGCGCAGTCAGCTTACATTCAACGCAACGAGATGGCGGCCAGCCTGCAACAGTTGCTGCAACAGATTCTCGGGCTGACCGGCTACGGCCGCGCGGACTTTCTGCAGGCGCTGCCAGACAGCGACGGCCAACTGCAACTGCAGAGTCTGGCCAGCAGCAGCAGCGACCCGGTGCCGGCCGCGTTGCAGCCAACGCTCACCCAGGTGCTGCGTGAGTCCCATCCACAGCAACGCCTGGCCAACGCGGCACAGGGCATGCCACGGGCGCTGGTGCTACCGCTGATTTTTGCCGGCCGCCAATTCGGTGTGCTGGCGCTGTCTGGCGGCGAGCAGCCGCTCAACCCTGACCTGCGCGCCTTTCTCGCGCCGCTGCAAACCGCGCTTGGCCAATTGCTCGACGCGCTGCGCCAACGTCGGGAAAACGAGATCATGCAGCGCGGTCTGGAGCGTCAGCGCCAGGCCTTGCGACAACTCAACAAGATCGCCGCAGACCCGGGCCTGAGTTACCAGCAGCGGATGGTACGTTTGCTGGATCTGGGCTGTGACTACCTGCGGCTGGACCTCGGGCTGATCAGTCACATCGAGCAGGATCAGTACCGGGTCGAAGCCGCCAGCAGCAATAGCGACGCTCCCCCGGCCGGCACCCAGTTCGAGTTGGCCCAGACCTACTGCTCCCTGACCTGCCAGGCAAACGACGCGCTGGCCATCGACCGCATGGGGCACTCGCGCTTCAGCGGGCACCCCTGTTATCAATCGTTTGGCCTGGAGAGCTACATCGGCATCGTCCTGATCGTCGACGGCCAGCGCTTTGGCACCCTTAACTTCTCCAGCGCCAACACCCGCGCGCAACCCTTTGACGAAGTGGACATGGACTTTGTCCGCCTGTGTGGGCGCTGGTGCAGCAGCCTGCTTGAGCAGGCCGCCGGTGAACAGCAGCGCGAGGCCCTGCTGCAGCGCTTCCACAAGCTGACCCAACACCTGCCGGGCATGGTTTATCAGTATCAGATCGACAGCAGCAGCGGCCGCAGCTGGTTCCCCTACAGCAGCGAAGGCATTGGCGATATTTACAACCTGACGCCCGAGCAGGCGGCGCAGGATGCCCAGCCGGCCATTGAGCTGATTCACCCGGACGACTGGCCACAGGTAGAGCAGGAGATTCAGCGCTCCAGCGAGCAGCTCAGCGATTGGCGCTCGGAATTCCGCGTGCGTCACCCACGCCTGGGTGAGATCTGGGTTGCCGGCTACGCCAGTCCCGAGCGCCTGGATAACGGCGACCTGATCTGGCACGGCTTTATCGCCGATGTCACCGTGCGCAAGCATATCCAGCAACGGCTCGACGAAGAGCGCGCACGGCTGGCGCGGATTATCCACGCCACCGGCGTTGGCAGCTGGGAGTGGGATCTGGGCAACCGCCAGCTGGAGGCCAGTCCGCGCTGGTATCAGATGCTAGGCTATCAGCCCGAAGACCTGAACCCACTGACGATTGACCGCTGGACCGACCTGCTGCACCCCGATGACGTCGCCAACGCCCTCGAACAATTGCACGCGCACCTGCGCGGTCATACCGATTACCTGCGCTACCTGACCCGCGCCCGGCACCGTGAGGGGCACTGGATATGGATTCAAAGCCAGGGCCAGGTGACCGCCCGCGATCCGCAGGGCAAAGCGCTGACCCTCAGCGGCATTCATACCGACGTCAGCGCCGAAATGCGCGCCAACGAAGAAGTTCGCGAAGCACGCAGCTATCTCAGTGCGGTCATCAACGCGTCGACCGAAGTCGCCATTATCGCTGCCGACCCGCAAGGCCAGATCAGCCTGTTCAACAGCGGCGCAGAGCGCCTGCTCGGCTACCGCAGCGATGAAGTGGTCGGCCGCCATTCGCCGCTGCACTTCCACCTTGCCGACGAAATAGCAGAACGCAGCGCCGAGCTCAGTGAGCAGCTCGGTTACTCGGTAGACGGCTTGGAAGTCTTTCTGCACGAGCCGCGCCGTGGCGAGCCCGGGGTAAGTGCCTGGACCTACCAACGCAAAGATGGCAGCCGTCGCCAGGTCAAGCTGACCATTACCCGCATTGCCGATGACCACGATCACCTGATCGGTTTTCTCGGCATGGCGACCGATATCACCGAGCTGATCCACACCACACGCGCCCTGCAGAACAGCGAATCACGCTACCGCAGCATGGTCAGCAACCTGCCCGGCGCAGTCTATCGCTGCCCCGCCTCCGAGGACTGGCGCATGTCCTACATGAGCCAGGGCATCGAACGGATCAGCGGCTACCCGGCCAGCGACTTTATCGACAACCACCAGCGCAGCTACGCCAGCATCATCCTGCCCGAAGACCTGCCCATAACCCTGCAGTGTCTTGAGCTGGCAGAGGATGACCCCAGCTTCGAGATCACCTACCGGCTGGTCCACGCCAATGGCCATCTGGTGCAGGTCCGTGAAAAGGGCCGTGGCGAGTTTGACAGCAACGGCCAACTGCAGAGCTTTGACGGTTTTATCTGGGATGTGACCGAGCAGGCACGCGTAGAGCAGATGAAGAGCCAGTTTGTTTCCACCGTCAGCCACGAGCTGCGCACCCCGCTGACCGCCATCAACGGCTCGCTCAAGCTGATGCACGGCGGCGCGCTGGGCGAGGTACCCGAGCGCATGCGCTCGCTGCTGGACATCGCGGTGCAAAACAGCGACACGCTGCTGCGCCTGATCAACGACCTGCTGGACATGGACAAGCTGGCCGCTGGCAAACTGGCCGTGAAGCTGACGCCACAACCTCTGCAGCCATTGCTGGAACAGGCACTGCAGCGTAACCAGAGCTACGCCGCGCAGTACCAGGTTCAGCAGTGCCTGGGCCAGGTCGACGAGGTAACGGTGAACGTCGACGCCCAACGCCTTGGCCAGATTCTCAGCAACTACCTGTCCAACGCCGCCAAGTTTTCCCACGCCGGCGGTCGCGTTACCCTGAGTGCCGAGGTCGCCGAGGGGTGGGTGCGGATCAGCGTGCAAGACCAGGGCATCGGCATTCCCGAACACGAGCACGCGCGCATCTTCGACAAGTTCTTCCAGGTCGATAGCTCCAATACCCGGCAACGCGCCGGCTCCGGGCTGGGGCTGGCGATCAGCCGCGAGCTGGCCCAGCGCATGCACGGCGAAGTAGGGTTTGATTCCATACCGCAGCAGGGCTCATGCTTCTGGCTGCGGCTGCCGCTGGTTGACTAGGCAAGCAAGGGAGGGCAGCGTGAACCAAGAGCAAGACACAGCAGAAAATCGCGAAGCGCGCCGGCTGGAGGCGTTGGCACGCCTGCAGATTCTCGACACCCCCAGCGAGCAGGCCTTTGACGATCTGACCGAGCTGGCCTCGCGCTGGCTGGAAACCCCCATCGCCCTGGTGTCGCTGGTCGACGATCAGCGCCAGTGGTTCAAAAGCCGCGTGGGCCTGGACGCCGACCAAACCCCGCGCGAGATGGCCTTCTGCGTACACGCCATTCAAGCCCGTGAGCTGCTGGAAGTCCCCGACGCTACCCGCGACACCCGCTTTCGCGACAACCCGCTGGTAACCGGTGACCCCAACATCCGCTTTTACGCTGGCGTACCCATTGCCAGCCCGGAGGGCGAGCTGATCGGCACCCTCTGCGTGATCGATCAGGTGCCACGCCAGCTCTCGCCCGCACAGCAAGATACCCTGCGCCGACTGGCGCGCATGGCCGAGTTTCAGCTGCGCCTGCGCGTCAACCTGCTCGACAGCGAGCAACGCACCGCCGAGCTGGAGCACCAACAGGTGCTCAACCACCGCCTGCTCGACTCCCTCAAGGCCGGCGTCGTGGCCTGTGACGACAGCGGTCAGCTAACCCTCTTCAACCGCACCGCCAAACAATGGCATGGCACCGACGTCATGCATCTGCCGCCCAGCGAGTTGGGACGCTATTACGACCTCTATCAGGCCGACGGCAGCACGCCGCTGGCCAGCGATGCCATCCCGTTGCTGCGCGCATGGCGCGGCGAGCCGGTGGACAACCTGGAGATCAGCATCGCCGCCGCCGGCCAGCCGCTGCGCCATGTGCTGTGCAGCGGCGGGCAGTTGTATCCCGAGCGCAGCGGGTCCGGCGCCGCCATCGTGGTGATGCATGACATTACCGAAATTCGCCGCGCCAGCAGCCTGAAAAGCCACTTTCTCGCGACCGTCAGCCACGAGTTGCGCACCCCCCTGACGGCCATCAGTGGTGCTATCGGCCTGCTGCGCAACAGCGCCGGTGGCGTGCCGGCAGACACCAGCAGCCGCCTGCTGAGCATCGCCCACGACAACAGCCAGCGCCTGAATGAACTGGTGAACGACCTGCTGGATATGGAAAAGCTCGAGGCCGGTCAGCTGGATCTGCGCCTTGCCACCCAGCATCTGCGACCTATCGTGGAGCAGGCGCTGGAAATCAACCAACCCTATGCCGGGCGTTATCAGGTCAGCTGGGCACTGGAGTCAGGCCAGGTTGATCCGCTGGTGCACGTCGATGAACGTCGCCTGCAGCAGGTGCTGGGCAACTACCTGTCCAATGCTGCCAAATTCTCACATCCCGGCGACCTGATTCAGGTGCGCATTCTCGTCGAAGGTGACGAGGTGGAGGTGCAGGTCGTCGATCAGGGCATAGGTATTGCAGAGGATCAACAGCCGCTGCTGTTCCGCAAATTCACCCAGCTCGACAACAGCAATGTACGCCAACGTGGCGGAACCGGTCTGGGACTGGCAATCTGCAAGGAGCTGATCGAGCGCATGCAGGGTCGGGTAGGGGTGCGCTCACAGAGCGGCGCCGGCGCCTGCTTCTGGTTCCGCCTGCCACTATGCCAAACGGCAGCGTAGAGAGGCTGGGTGAACCAGCGCGGCAAACAACCATCAATAGCTAACAGACAGGCAAGACGATGACCGGACTAGAACGCATCATGCACATTGAAGACGACCCGTCCATTCAGGAAGTCGCCCGCGTGGCGCTGGAAGTCGTTGGTGGCTTCAACGTACGCAGTTGTGCGTCCGGCGCTGAAGGGGTTGCTGGCGCCGAGAGCTTCGCTCCGCAGCTGGTGCTACTGGATGTGATGATGCCTGGCATGGATGGCCCGCAAACCCTGGAGAAGCTGCGCGAGCTGCCGTGCATGGACGGCGTGCCCGTTATTTTCATGACCGCCAAGGCGCAGGTTCAAGAGGTTGACGCCTACCGCGCCCTCGGCGCCGCCGGGGTCATCGTAAAACCCTTCGACCCTATGACCCTGCCCGACCAAATTCGCCAGATCTGGGAGCAACAGCATGACTGAAACCAATCCGCTCGGCTCGCAGCTGGCCGCGCTGGAAGCTCGCTTCCGACAACGACTGGACGAGGAGCTTGTCACCCTGGCCCAGTTGTCCGAGCGCCTCAACGACGGTCCGGACACACTCCGCGAGCTGCGCGATCGCCTGCACAAGCTGGCCGGCTCGGCCGGTACCTTTGGCTATGCGGCACTGGGCGACCGTTGCCGCACCCTGGAAGAGCAGGCCCAGGCCGAGCTGGACAGCGGCGCCGCCAAGCCTGACGTGCTGGCCAGCCTGGCCAGCGCCACCGGCCAACTGCATACCCTGCTGCAGCGCAGCGACGCGGAGAGTACATCACCGCAGCCGCTGGACGCGCTCAGCAATCTGGACAGCGAAAACCGACATATCGGCCTGTTGATCGCGGACCGCGCTCTGGGCAGCCAAATGGGGCAGACACTGGACAGCTTTGGCTACTAGGTCAGCCTGTTCAGCACCGCCGACGAGCTGCGTACCGCCGCACCGCTGGATGCACTGATCGTCGACAACAGCCCACCCGGCAGCCGCCTGATGCAAGAACCCGTGTTTCAACAGCCACCCGGCCAGTTGCCACCGCTGCTGATCATCAGCTCGCAGGACACCTTTGCCAGCCGCCTGCAGGCAGTACGCGCCGGTGCCATTGGCTTTTTCACCAAGCCGGTAGACCTGCCCCTGCTGGAGCGCCGGCTGGAACGTGGTTTCAACAACCTGCAGGGCGGCCCCTTCCGCGTGCTTATTGTCGATGACGACGCCGAACTGACCGCCCGCTATCAGCTGGTGCTGAGCAACGCCGGCATGCTGGTGGACAGCGTCGCCGACCCCAACAACCTGCTGGAAAAAATGCACAGCTTCATTCCCGAAGTGGTGCTGATGGACCTCAACATGCCCGAGTACAGCGGCCCCGAGCTGGCTCAGGTGATTCGGCTGGACGATGACTGGCTGCGGGTCCCGATTGTCTATCTCTCGGCCGAAACCAACGCCGATCGGCAAATGTCCGCACTGCTCAAGGCCGGTGACGACTTCATCACCAAACCGATCAGCGACAGCGCGCTGCTGACCACCGTCTACGCGCGCGCCCAGCGCGCCCGCATGGTCAGCGACGCGCTGGCCCGCGACAGCCTGACCGGCCTGCTCAAGCACGCCGATATCAAGGAACAACTTGAAGTCGAGGTCGAGCGGGCGCGACGCTGCAAGGCGCCGGTCAGCGTTGCGATGATTGATATTGACCACTTCAAGGGCGTTAACGACAACTACGGGCACGCCTGTGGCGACAACGTCATCCGCGCACTCTCCAACATGCTGCGCCAGCGTCTGCGCAAGATTGACCGCCTGGGCCGCTACGGTGGCGAGGAATTTGTCGCTGTGCTGCCCGGCTGCAGCAGCGAAGACGCCTATCAGCTGCTGGAAAACATCCGCGAAGCCTTTAATGCCCTGCAGTTTTCTGCCGACGGGCATCAGTTCAATTGCAGCTTCAGCGCCGGCATCAGCGCCTGCGAGGCCGATAGCTGGGCCGACGAGGAACTGCTGGAGCGCGCCGACCGCGCGCTCTACCGCGCCAAACAGAGCGGCCGCAATCGCCTTTGCCTCGATGCCGGAGATGCCGGAGATGCCGGAGATGCCGGAGACGCTAGTTGAACGCGTTGATTGTCGAGGATGACCCCTGGATTGCCGAGCTGCTGCGCCTGATACTCACCGACCTGGACGCCAACCTGCAGATTGAGCACCTCAGCAGCGCGGTGGCCGCGCAGAACTATCTGCGTGGCAACACCATTGACCTACTGATCGCTGATCTCAACCTGCCCGACGGCAACGGCCTGGAGGTAGTGCGCACCGCTGCGCGCCGTGCTCCCAACAGCCTGCGCCTGCTGACAACCACCGATATCAGCCGCCAGCTGGTGCTCGACGCACGCGCCGCCGGCATTACCGATTTCTTTGCCAAGCCCTTTAAGGTCGACGCCCTGCGCGGCCGTCTGGCGCAGCTGCTGCAATGCGACCCGGCCAACGTCAGTGCCAGCGCCAACCTCGGCGACCTGCCCAGCTTTCTGCGTGCCCGTCTGGAGCAGCCGCTGCGACTGGCCTGGAGTTCGCCCGCCCAGCAACAGTTGGCCGCCAGCAGTGCCAAAGAGCTCAACTTCGAGCGCTTCAACGCCCTGGCTGAGGCCGAGCCGATGCTCACCTTGATTGCCCTGAACCGCGCCAACCGTCAGCTGGAGCGCGGACGCGCGACCTGTCTCAGCCTGCAGGCCGTCTGGGAGCGCCTGGGGCCGGCCGATTGCCGTGAACTGGTAGCGCGCCTGGCGCAAGCACGGATTGCACTGGAGCACCCGCTGCTGCAACAGCGGGTCACCGAGTTTGCCAGCCAGCAGCAAGCCCTGAGCGACGCACTCGGACGCCACAGCGCCGAGCAGGCCATTCCTGTCGGCCCGCTGCGGGCGGCCATCAGCTGCAGCCGGCTGGGCGAGCTAGCGGTGATCAGCGCGGTTCAGCACTTTCTCAACTACGGTCAGCAGATTGATGAGAGCAGCCTGGATACCCTGATCAATCAACACGCGGCAGCCTTTGGCAACTGCATCAAAACCCAGCAACAGCTGCCCTTTTTGCTGCGCGAACTCACCGGCTCACTATTCCAGCTGCCCCGTACCGGCCTGCGCAAAGACCGCATCCTGCTGCGCATTGCCGCCCTGGAAACCGGGTTTACACCCGCAGATCCGGACCAACTGCGCCAGCTGCGCCGCCTGATCGGTCTACCGGCCTGAGCAGGCGGACGCCAGCTTGCGGGTCAGCTGCTCGGCACCAGTCGCCTCGCAGCCACTGACGTTCTGCCCGGCCCACAGGGGAGAAAAGGCGCTGCTACCAAGCTGCTCTGCCGCCCCACGCAAGGGCGTGATGGCCGTACCGGCCAGCGGAAAGGGTGGCGGCAAGGCGCTAAGCGGCCCCAGCTCACGCATCACCCGATTGACGATGCCGCGCGCCGCGCCGCCGGAGAACAGGTTAGTCAACGCCGTGTGCTGCGCCGCCTCGCTTTGCAGCGCAGCACGGTGCAGCGCCGTGGTGGTCGCCTCGGCGCAAAGCAGGTAGGCGGTGCCGATTTGCACGCCAGCAGCGCCAAGTTGCATAGCGGCCCGCACGCCATCGGCGTCGGCGATGCCACCAGCGGCAATGACGGGGATATCCAGGGCTCTGACCAGCTGCGGCAGCAGCGCAAAGGTGCCCATCTGCAGGCTCAGATCGGTCGACAGAAAGTGCCCCCGATGCCCACCGGCTTCCAACCCCTGAGCGATCACCGCGTCTGCGCCGTGGGCCTGCAGCCAGCGCCCTTCGGCAACGGTCGTGGCGCTGGACAGCACCTTACCGCCCCAGCCCTTAATGCGCTCGATCATCGCCGCGCCCGGCAAGCCAAAGTGAAAGCTCACCACGGGCGGGCGGTAGGCGCTGATCAACTCCAGCGTGTCGGCGTCGAACGGCCGACGCCCCGCCCCCGGCTTGATCGCCTCGATATCCAGCCCCAGCTCGGCATAGTAGGGCGCCAGCGCGCTACGCCACTGCTGCTCGCGCTGCGCGTCCGCCGGCGGTGTCTGGTGGGCAAAAAAGTTCAGGTTCCAGGGGCCGGCGGCCTCACGCTGAAGCGTCTGCAGCTCAGCCTCTAACGCCTCGGCGCCGAGCATCGCGCAGGGCAGCGAACCCAGTCCGCCAGCGCGGCATACCGCCAACGCCAGCGCGCTATTTTGCACACCGGCCATGGGTGCCTGAATCAAGGGCAAGGTGCTGCCCAGCAGATCGGTCAATGTCATCCAACGTCTCCCATGCGTATTGGCTGTGCAGGGATACTAGACCGCCACAGGGCGCAAAACCAAGGCGCGTGCCTGCCGTGCCGGTTCAGAGTCCGAATACCCGCTGGGCATTGCCCGCCAAAAACAGCCCCTGCGCCTGGTCGTCCAGCCCTAAGTTCTCAAGGCCTTCCAGCGCCTTGGCAGGCGGGATCATCGGGTAGTTGGTGCCAAACAGCACCTTGCTGCGGCCGTGCCCGCGCATGAACTCGATCAGCTGCGGCGGGTAGCGCCGCACCGTGTAGGCAGAGGTGTCGATAAACAGGTTTTCATGCTTGGTGGCCACCGCGATAGCTTCATCGGTCCAGGGATAACCAATGTGGCCGGCAACAATTTTCAGCTCCGGAAAATCGAGCGCTACCTGATCCAGATAGATCGGCCGGCCAACCTCCGATGGCATCAATGGCCCCGTATGACCGATCTGCGTGCAGAACGGAATGCCCAGTTCACAGCAGGCCACATAGACCGGATAGAAGCGACGGTCCGTCGGCGGCACCTCCCACAACCAGGGCAACACGCGGATCGCCTTGAAGCCCAACTCCTGCACGCAGCGGCGCACCTCGCGCACCGCCTCCATCGGCCGGCTGATATCCACCGAACCAACGCCAATCAACCGCTCTGGCGCCTGGGCTACAAACTCGGCTACCTCATCGTTGGAAATCATCACGTTACGCGGCGCGTACCAAGCGCTGATCAGGGCCTGGTCAACCTGTCCGGCCTGCATTGCATCCAGGGTGGCAGACAAGGGGATCGCCTCCTCGGGGATGCTCCGGCGGGTCCAGCGGCGCAGGGACTCGAACATCGGGTCCTGCGAGTGACGCAGGGTGGGGTGTTGCGCCCAGGCATCAATGATCATCAGTGTTCTCCTCGATAGACGGCAGCAGGGCCCGACACGCGCAGGCAATCAGCTCCGCTGCATAGGTATGCGGCGGCTGGGCAGTACGCCCGGACAGCCAACCACGACAGAATATTTGCGCCGGCCCGATCAACTGGCTGAACAACACTGGCGCCGGCAGCGCTAGCAGTGTGCCCGCGCCGCTATGCCGCGCTTGCCAGGCGGCCAGGGCATCAGCCAGCGCGGCATTTTCCTGGGCCTGCCGATCGCGAATAGCCTCAAGCCACTCGCCACGCAACTGGTTGAACAGAAAAGACGCTTGTAGCCGCTCATTCACTACCCAGTCCAGATGCGCGCTGATCAGCGCCGCTATACCGGCCCGCGCCGAATCTGCCCCGCCCAGCGCCTGCAACAGCGCAGCGTGGTAATTGGCAATGGCGTTCAGATACAGCTCACCGGCTAGCGCTTCCTTGGACGCAAAACAGTGAAAGAAACTACCGTTCGATACCTCCGCCTGCTGGCGAATCGCGGCCACGGTGGCCTGCTCATAGCCCCGCTCGACGATGATCTCGAGACCCGCCACCAACAACTGATCACGCGCGCTCATGTGTCTTCCTTTTACCAACTAGAGCAACACTCTAGATCATTACTCCAACCCAGGTAAAGCACTGATAAGGAGGTGCCCGCGCTGCCGCGGGGAACATGACCACGCCAGCCGCGGTCACACCACTATCCCTTCAACGCGCAACCGGAGACTCGCATGCACACGACAAACGACGACACGCCAATCCCCGCGATGGGCCTGGGCACCTTCCGTCTCAAGGGTGAAGACGCCTACAACGCGGTGCGCACGGCTCTCAAGCTCGGTTATCGCCATATCGATACCGCGCAGATCTACGGCAACGAGCAGGATGTGGGCCGCGCCATCGCCGACAGCGGGGTGCCGCGCGAGGAGCTGTTTGTCACCACCAAGATCTGGACCGATCACTTTGCCGAGGGCAAGCTGATCCCCAGTCTGCGCGAGAGTCTGGACAAGCTGCAGCTGGAGCAAGTAGACCTGACCCTGATCCACTGGCCTTCGCCCGGTGGCAACGTGCCGATGCAGG
Organism: Pseudomonadaceae bacterium UBA836; assembly: GCA_002296055.1. Lineage (GTDB taxonomy): Bacteria > Pseudomonadota > Gammaproteobacteria > Pseudomonadales > Pseudomonadaceae > Halopseudomonas. The sequence continues at coordinate 2,226 of DBHE01000096.1, read as the reverse complement.
TGTATCTGGGGCAACTGATGGACGCGCGCGAGCAGGGCCTGACGCGACTGACCGGGGTGTCCAACTTCACCATCGACTTGCTCAACGAGGCCTTTGAACTGGTCGGGCCGGACAATATCGCGACCAATCAGGTGGAGATTCACCCCTTCCTGCAGAACCGCAAACTGGTGGAATTTGCCCGTGAAGAGGGCCTGCACCTGACCGCCTACATGCCGCTGGCGGTCGGCAAGGTCATGCAGGATGAGACCCTGGACCGCATCGCCGAAGAGCACGGCGCTACGCCGCCGCAGGTCGCCATGGCCTGGCTGATGCAGCAGGGCATCGCGGTGATCCCCTCATCCACCAAGCGTCTGCATCTGGAGAGCAACCTGGCAGCCGACCGCGTGCGACTGAGCGCCGATGACCTCAACTTTATCGAGCGGCTGGACGCCGGCGGGCGTATCGCCAACCCCGACTTTGCGCCGGAGTGGGACTAGCTCAGACCTAATCCGCCAACGCCGGCAGATCGCGAAACAACGCCAACGCCTCGGGATTGGCCAGGGCGTCGGTGTTTTTCACCGGCAGACCGTGCACCACGTTGCGCACCGCCAGTTCGACGATCTTGCCGCTGCGCGTGCGCGGGATATCGCTGACCGCGATGATCTTCGCCGGTACATGCCGCGGAGTGGCGTTGGCGCGGATGACCTGGCGGATCTCGGCTTCCAGCGCCGCATCCAGCGTCACACCGTCGCGCAGGCGCACAAACAGCACCACCCGCACATCGCCCTGCCACTGCTGGCCGATGGCGAGTGATTCCAGCACCGCTTCGACCTTCTCGACCTGCCGGTAGATTTCCGCGGTGCCGATACGCACACCACCCGGGTTGAGCACCGCGTCCGAGCGGCCGTGGATGATCAGCCCGCCGTGCGGCGTCTCTTCAGCGTAATCGCCGTGCGCCCAGACGCCGGGGAAGCGTTCGAAGTAGGCGGCGCTGAAGCGGCTGCCGTCTTCGTCCTTCCAGAAGCCCAGCGGCATGGACGGGAAGGGTTTGCTGCAGACCAATTCGCCCTTGCCTTCACTGAGTCGCTGGCCTTCGTCATCCCACACCTCAACCGCCATGCCCAGGCCCGTGCACTGCAGCTCACCACGCCAGACCGGTGCGGTCGGGTTGCCGAGGGCAAAGCAGGAGACAATGTCGGTACCGCCGGAAATCGACGACAGGCACAGGTCCGGTTTGAAGTAGCGGTAAACGTAATCGAAGCCTTCGTGCGCCAGCGGTGAGCCGGTCGACAGCACCGCCTTCAGGCGGCTCAGTTGGTGGCTGCGGTTGGGCTCGACCCCGGCCTTTTCCAGCGCGGCGAGATACTTGGCGCTGGTGCCGAATACGCTGATGACTTCCGCGTCGATCAGGTCGATCAGCCGCTCGGCAGAGGGCTCGAACGGTGAGCCGTCATACAGCACCAGCGTCGCACCCAGCGCCAGCCCGGAGACCAGCCAGTTCCACATCATCCAGCCGCAGGTGGTGAAGTAGAACAGCACGTCCTCACTGCCCAGATCGGTGTGCAGGCCGTGCTCCTTCAGGTGCTGCAGCAGGGTGCCGCCAGCGCCGTGGACGATGCACTTGGGCACCCCGGTGGTGCCGCTGGAATACAGGATGTAGAGCGGCTGGGCAAAGGGCAGGGCGGTGAACGCCGGGCTGCCGGCCGGCTGGCTGACGTGGTCCCAGTGAGCGGTCGATACAACGGATTCGAAATCCGTTACACGGGCGTCAACGCCGCCGTAAGGCACCATGATCAGCTGCTGCAGGCCGCTCAGTTGCGGCAGGATTTCCGCCAGCTTGCTGCTCATGTCCAGCTGCTTGCCGGCGTAGCGATAGCCGCTGCAGGCAATCAGCACCCGCGGCTCGATCTGGCCGAAGCGGTCGACCACGCCCTGTGCGCCAAAATCCGGCGAGCAGGATGACCAGACCGCGCCAATACTGGCCGCCGCCAGCATACCGACCACGGTCTGCCAGGTATTGGGCATCAGCGCCGCAACACGGTCGCCGGGCTGCACACCAAGCGCCAGCAAATGCTGCTGCAGCCCGGCCACCCGCGCGGCCAGCTCGGCGTAGCTCAGCTGTTCACGCTGACCGTCTTCGCTGATCGCCACCAGCGCCGGATGCTCATCGCGGCGGCGCAGCAGGTGAGCGGCAACATTCAGCTCGGCACCGGCAAACCACTGCGCGCCGGGCATGGCATCCGGGTT
>DBHE01000121.1 GCA_002296055.1 Pseudomonadaceae bacterium UBA836 | reverse complement strand
CTGGGCCGCAAGCTGTTCCAGGTTGAGTTTCTGACGACGCTATCCGGCCAGGCACTGATCACCCTGTGTTACCACCGCCCACTGGACGACAGCTGGGATGGCCCGGCTCGCACACTTGCCGCGCAGCTCGGGGTACAGCTGATCGGTCGCAGCCGCGGCCAGAAACGTGTACTGCAGACAGATCATGTAGTGGAAGTGCTGGATGTGGCCGGCCGCCAGTGGCAGTACCAGCAGATTGAAGGCGGGTTCACCCAACCCAACGGCGGCGTTAACCAGCACATGCTCAGCTGGGCGCTGGATGCCGCCAGCAGCAACAGCGACGACCTACTGGAGCTGTATTGCGGCAACGGCAACTTCACGCTGCCGCTGTCTACCGCGTTCCGCCGGGTTATGGCCACCGAGCTAGCCAAAAGCTCGGTACGCGCCGCACAGGAAAACCTGCGTCTGAACAACGTGGACAATGTCACCCTGGTGCGCCTTGCCAGCGAAGAGGTGACCCAGGCACTGACCGGTGTACGCCCCTTCCGCCGCTTACAGGGCATCGACCTGAGCGGCTTTGAGTTCGGCACTGTCTTCGTCGATCCGCCGCGCGCCGGTCTCGACCCCGCCACGCTGGACCTGGTCAAAGATTACCGGCGCATTCTCTACATTTCCTGCAATCCGGAAACCCTGGCAGACAACCTGCAGACACTAACAAAAACGCACCGCGTAGTGCGGTGCGCTCTGTTCGATCAATTCCCCTATACCCACCATATGGAGTCCGGGGTGTTGCTGGAGCGGCGCTGAAGCCGCTCTGAAAAAGTCACTCCCAAGAGGCCGTGCCGTCACTACTCCAACTCAGCGTTGGCGTGCCCGACATCTTGCCCGTCGGCGTCGCAACGATCTGGTAACTTTGATTATTTGCTCCCAAATTCAGGTTCACGTTGTAGTTAGCGTTGTTGTTGAGTGCAGGCCCTAATCCCGAGACAGTTGCCCCGGCATAAGAGAAATTCTTGGCCCTGTGGCGCTCCAGCGCGCTGGCCAGATCCATTATCTGGCCTTGCGCCTCGCGCTGCATACCGTTCTCTACATATTCGACGTAGGAGGGGTAGGCAATCGCAGCAATCAACCCCACGATGATCACAACGACCATAACCTCAATCAACGTGAAACCACGCGATTTAGTTACTTTCATTGGCTTCCTCCGGCTGTCTGATATTGTTAGCGTCATCTGGAGTCAACTGCATCCAGCGGCGCTTACGCAGGCGCGGGTCACCCAAGTCCCCCTCACCCACTACCTCGGTACCAACAACCGTAATCACTCGACCCTCGCCATCAACAATTAGCGTTGGCGTCGGCGCAGGCGTAGACTGCTGCAGCTCCTGACTCCGCTCTGCAGGAGTGGGCAGCTCATCTGATAGCGCAGCCGGCTCACCAGTTAGCAAGTTAACTGTATGAAGATAAGACACGCCATAACGCACTGCGCAAGGATTATCAAACTCCTGATCAACAGTTGGCGCATATGTTGTAAACAAGATCCGTCCATCGTAGATGATCGGTGATGCCAAAGCCTTCTCACCGGTGACGCCAAACGTATAGTACCAACCACGCGAACCTGCCGAAGGCACACCACCGGCGGTTACATTGGTCATATTTGAGGTAGTCGCCACAGCGACAGCGTTAGACTCGAGCGCCGACTCGTCCTTGATCACGAAAAACCCGTCAGTCGTGGTCTCGTCCAAGGGGTGCGCGCGATAACCAGAGCCTACGGCTACATACAGGTGGTTCTGACCATTAGTGCGGACATAAGCCACTGCCGGAGCTTCGTAAAAACGACGACGAGCATCACCAGTACCACCGACATTCGCTATTCGATTCACCACATGCTGACCGTCGGGCTTAATGTCTATACGAAACACCTGCCCCCCCATATCGCCAAAGTACATATGATCAGCAACACCATCGAAGTCCATATCAACAACTGCAATGCTGCTCGGCACAGCATATTTCATGGATGAAATAGTGTTGGTCGCCTCTGAACGGCCACCAGCGGACCAGAGCACACTGCCTGTTTCAGCATTAAGGAAATAAACCATATTGCCCATTTCGTCCCCTGAGGACAGCGCAGAGGTACCATCATGGTCGTTAGGGCTATACCCGCCCCCGACAACCAAAATCGGGACATTCCCCCCGCTACTGCTGGGCACACTGGTCAGCGTGGGAGTAGACCATGTCTGACCAAGCCCCGCCAACCCCGGAGAACTGTTATTTACCTGCCAAAGCATTGACGGATTATCAGGGTCTGTCACATTCAGTGCATAATAGTTACGACCGCCTCGACGCATACCACCATACAAGTACACAGCCTCTGGCTCCGCCAGAGCATTCTCCCCTCCCCGGCGCCAAGCAACCCAGCTACCATCAAGGCCGTAGGTCTGGCGAGTATTATCCGCACGTAAGCCAGGGCGATTGACGGTGTACCTATTAGCTTGCCTCAAAATCTCGTAAGGCATGAAGGCAAAGGCTTCGCTGCCGTCCCGAGTGTCAATGGCATGCAGCATTCCACCGTTGGTGGAAACAAAAACGTAGTTGTTATCCTCGTCTTCACCGTAGTTAACCATGACCGGGACACTATGGAGCGGGTCCCCCCACATACGCTTCAGCTCGGCAAGCAAAGCCGCACGCTGCTCAGGAGTCGCAGAAGAACTGAGCCCCAAAGCGGAGTTAGCGGGCACGTCCGTACTCGACCAGTTAATTCGCTGAAGAGAGCCACCTGCGGCAGCAGTGTAAAACAACCTGCGATTACCCACGAACTCACGGGCACCACCTTTACTCACATCAGGCCCGTCAACCTGAGTACTCCAAAGGCTCTGGGAGCCCGAGCGGAAGTACCCTGTAGCCGGGTCAATTGCATAGCCATTGGCCCCATGGATATCACCATCTTCAACTTTGTATCGCTTAAGATTCCCGTTCCAATAGCTGCTCTCGAAAGGTTGAAATACTGAGTAGTAAAGTTGATCCAGGTGTTGGAATCGGTTCATCGCGTTTACAGCAACACCAGGAGCAGAGATTGAACGCGCGTCCTCATCAATTAGATCCAGCGTGCTTTGAAATGCCTCGAGCAAGGTGTCAGCACTGTCAGAGTCATACGTTTCTCCGCCGCCGGCCGCTGAAACAGCCTGCATATTCGCAAGAGTACTTTCCCCCATGTACAGACCGATGTTATGGGTTTTTATCGTAGAATTTAGTCGATTACGAGTAGAGTTAAGGTAGCCAGCGATATTAACCTGACATGTGTAAGAGTTATTCCCGCAAGTAACCAAGTCAACGTCTGCAGGGTCGTCACCGGACGGAGCCCCGTCAGTGAAGAGAATGATATGATTCGACTCGCACTGGTTCGCTGTATTGACCGGCGATACATAGTTACTGCCGTCAACTATAGATCGCTCGTCATCACACTGCCCCTCAACAATCTCGCAAACCTGAACTGTGCTCTGCTCTTGACGTTCGTACACAACAGTCTGCTGTTGGTAACCGCGAGTTCTATACCAATAAAAACCGTAATAGCGCGTGCGCTCACAAACACTGCTCAGCGGGCTACATGAGTCACGCCAACTCCAATCACTCCAGTCAGTAAAACGGCAGTTGGATGCACTAGTATCACAAGAGTTCACTCGATTCCATACAGTGCTAACCGTGCAACCAGGCTCTGCGGGATTGCAGTAGCTAACCTCAACAGGGTCGCTCCATTGAACTTCGTCTCTGCACAGCTCCTCATCCGGCGCATTGCTGACACACATAGTCCCAGAGCCTGAGTAGGAAACGCCATTACTCTTACGGTTACCCAGCATATAATTCGCCATCTCTTCGTACGCAAGAGATGTTGGCGTGCCACCAGAAGGTTGCACGTTACCTGGCGATGAGCTGTTCTGGCCCTGGTTAATTCCATTAAGGGCATCTAAAAAATAGGGCTTAGTAACATCATTAACGGGCATAACCGGAAGCAGTATCTGCCCCCCACTACTCCCGCGAAAACGCCCGAGCCCAATTTCCACCGTCGAAGGAGCATCCTCAACAATTTGCTTCATGGCCTCATGCAAAAGAGTGATACGACGATTCTCGATATCCGAACACCAATTACTACCTGACCCAGTGCGACAGTTACGCATGGAACCAGACGTGTCGAGCATAATCAGGACATTGGCCTTCGGAGTGTTCTGTTCGTTCTCAGCGTTGGCCCGAGCAAAATAAATCTCAGTATCATCAGCCTGAGAAAGGGTCGGAATCAACAACCCCACACAGCAAACAAACAAACGAGAAACCAGGGTTTTCTTTATATACCCAATCATTATCACACCCTCCTCACTCAATCTCAGCGCCAGGCTTAATGCCTCGCTTGAGCGTTTCCTGTAAGTGGTGATTTTCAATGCTGTAACTCACCATTTCGCTATCACCTAGTATGTTGACTCGATAATCAACAAAAACACCTGCACCGCCGGAGGTGCTAACTTGGGAATTGGGGATAGCACTGTAACCGTCTAGATAGCTATACGACTCAGACTGAAGCAGTCCACGAACATCCATGCGATCAGAGCTTGCACAGCCTCCCTGAGTTACACCGCTTGCTTTCATGCAATATTCTGCAGCCTGACCATCAAGGGCCGCGTATAGCTGCTCGTTCGACAACGCAACCAGCTGCTGATATGCACTAACTATGGCGGTTTCTGCAGCCTCGAAGGTCATAACGTCGGATTGAACACCTGTCGCGACCTTGGCCGAAAAAACGCTTGAGCGCATTGCCGACAACCCTAAAACCGACACCATCAGCAATACAAGCAACGCAACAACCAATGCTGCGCCCTGCTGCTGTCGCGCCCTAGATGCGAAGCCCTTCATCACACACCGTCCCAATCGTAATTACGGATCATTACCGTTGAACCAAACACCTTACGCACCCTTGCATCACCAGCCACATCAACTTGCTGGTCGGCAAGGAAGTAGCGTGTGGTGGAGTCATCCACATTAATATCCCTGTCGCTAAACAAGAGAACAGCGAAACGAATGGTGACTACTGGGTTCGCACCTTGCGCTCCAGCGTTGACATACTGTGTTACTCCGATTTCACCATTGAGGTTCGTGTCTATCCCGTACTGCACTTGGAAGCTTTCAACGCCTGTAATAAGCTCAGCAGAGCCCGCGCTCAGGCTACCCGCACAAAATAAAGAGCCATTATTTACAAAATAACGATTAGTAATGTCCTGTTCTGCGCCATTGCCGCCGCCCTGACAGTCTCGAAAACCAAGGTAGTTAATTACCAGCTCATCGCTCGCTCCGTCGGCACCTTCCTTAGAGAAAACGGGCTGAGTATTGTCAAAAACAACGGGGTCTATCGTCCCCTCAATGGAGCTTCCTCGGCCAGCTTGGCGAATATCCGCCATCATGTAGCGCAAGAGCATTTGCCCATCCTCTTCCAGGGCAGAGGTTACACCCTGCAAGACAAAGGTCTGATTATTTGTCAACAGTAATTGCGTAGCGGCACCACTAACCAACACGCCTAGAATTAGCGCCACCATCAACTCAACCAGACCAAACCCACTTTGGCGTTGATTCATCGAACGACCTCCATCACCAGGCAACTACTCTCATCGGAAGAATCAATCCCACCGTTGCTAATACATTCTGCCGGCACCTGCTCGCCCCAACTCACGATCACACAGTCCAATGTATTGAAACCACAATCTTGGGCTGTAATTCGTCCGCCAGGCATGGTAGTCGACACAGCCCAAACGAGCTGTTTCATGTCCCATTCTGCCAGCTGAGCCGCGTTGCAGGCTCCATTCATGCACTGCTTCCAATCCGCAGGACTGCTGGTCCCAGCTGAAGCAGGCCAATTAGCCGCGGTAGCATACTGGTCAGCCGCTGCAGGGTTCGACTTAATTCGCTCAATCGCGTCCTGAGCAATCATGGCTGCGTGAGCGCGATAATTCGCATCATCGCTATTGCGGAGTGCCGTGAGTTGCAGTCCCGCATACCCTAGCGCGCCTATCGCTAGAATCAATAAAGCAATCAATACCTCAAGGAGGCCTACCCCGGCCTGGTGGCGTTTGTTACGTCCGGCTCGGGTCATGGGCAGTCTCCTTTTACTGCTTGGGACACTTTGCCCAAGAAGGTTAGCGTTAACGTATGGCCGCTCAGGTCCTCATCAGCTGAGCAGACTGAAAATATTGCCCCCCCCCCGACCACACCTCCCTGGCCAGAGAAGGTTAAAGCACCCGCACCATCTTCTCGGCTAACGGTCACACCGTCCGCTGGAACAAACGCCTTGTCCTGCTCATTGGACGCTGCTGGGTAGTCGACGGTCCATCCATCGCTCCATCCACCACTGGCCGGACTGACGACAACATCCGCGCGCATACTCAATGCCTGCATGCGCGCAGCACCTAAAGCGGAGGTCAAATCTCCGGAGGTCGCATTCAAGGAGTTTGAAGCTGATATAGATTGCATGGCTGGTACGGCTATCACAGCAATGATGGCCACCAGTACCAGCACTACAATGATCTCGACCAGCGTGAACCCTTTCTCACTTCTCATTACACAAATCCCTCTTGGTAGTGCATGCACTATAAAAAGACCTCTGCGCAAGGTCGCGCGCCGCGCGATGACCGGTCGCCAGATGACGACGACAGGTCGATAGCGTGGGCTTTAAAAGGATTTTGCACCAGGAGGGAGAATGAAAGGCAACGGATTCAGCCTGGCCGAACTGCTTGTCGCACTGGCTTTGCTAGGTATTCTGCTGAGTATTGGCGTGCCGTCATTTAGCAGGCTAATCGACCAGCATCGCCTGGACAGCGCACAGGGCGCGCTGGAGCGCAGCATCAGGTTTACGCGAAACGAGGCCATTGAGCGCAACGAGCCAGTGGTGATGATACCGCTAGCGGGAGACTGGAACAGAGGCTGGCAGGTGTTTGTCGACCGGGACAACAACCTTGCACTTGGCGCCGATGACGTCCTATTGCTGGAGGATCAGGCTGCGGCCCTATCCAGCGTGACCGCCAGCGGCCAACTGCGAAGCTACTTGCGCTACAACGCGCTGGGCGAGTCAGAGCAGGTGTACGGTGGCTTTCTGGCTGGCAGCTTTCGCCTTTGCCCGCCAGATTTGGCGCAGCGCGGCCGACAGTTGATCATCAATCGTGTTGGCCGCCTGCGCACGGAATCTCGCCAGTTTGAGGCACGGCAATGCGCAGCTATGCCATGAGTGAGGCGCACACCTGTGACCAGGTGTGCGCCTCAGTAGCTCAGGTCCGGTACTCGGCGTTAATCCGCACGTATTCGTGGGAGAGATCGGTGGTCCACAAGGTTTCACTCACCTCACCGCGACCCAGCTCGATGCGAATAGTGATCTCCGACTGCGCCATCACGCGCGCGCCCTGAGACTCTTCGTACTCGGCCGCACGACCACCCTGACGGGTAATACAGACGTCATCCAGATAAACATCGATTTTCTCGACATCCAGATCCGGCACGCCGGCATAGCCTACGGCGGCCAAGATACGCCCCCAGTTCGGGTCTGAAGCAAACAGCGCGGTTTTGATTAGCGGAGAGTGCGCCACTGCATAAGCGACATCCAGGCACTCATCATTGTTGGCACCACCATTCACCCGGATGGTGACGAACTTGGTCGCCCCTTCTCCGTCACGTACGATGGCCTGCGCCAGTGTCAGCATCACATCCTTGATGGCGGTCGCCAGTTCCTCGTAGCCTTGGGCCTCGACGCTGTCGATCAGAGGAATATCCGCCTTGCCGGTAGCGACCAGCATGCAAGAATCATTAGTGCTGGTGTCGCCATCAATGGTAATGCGGTTGAAGGACAAATCCGCCGCCTCACGCAGCAACGCCTGCAGCACCTGCTGCGCCACCGGCGCGTCGGTCGCGATATAGCCGAGCATGGTCGCCATGTTGGGGCGAATCATGCCCGCACCCTTAGATATACCGGTAATGGTGATGACCTGACCGGCAATCTCGATACGCCGACTGCAGCCCTTGGGCTGGGTATCGGTGGTCATGATGCCTTCAGCGGCATGCGCCCAATTATCTTCGGCCAGGTCCGCCAGAGCGGCAGGCAACGCGGCGATAACCTTGTCGGCAGGCAACAGCTCGCCAATCACACCCGTACTGAACGGCAGCACTTGCGCAGCCTCACAGCCGACCTTCTCGGCCAACGCCTCACAGGTGCGCTCAGCCGCCTGCATACCCGGTTTACCGGTGCCAGCATTGGCATTACCGGTATTAACCAGCAGGTATTGCGGGGCACTGGCTAGGCGCTGACGACACAGCGTAACGGGCGCAGCGCAAAAGGCATTACGGGTAAACACGCCAGCGATACTGGAGCCCTGAGCGGCCTCCATAACCACGACATCCTTACGGCCAACGCGCTTGATACCGGCCGAAGCAATACCAAGACGAAAACCGGAGACAGGGTGCAACGCAGGTAACGGGCCGAGACCGACAGGCATGTTTGACGCTCCAAAAAAGAGGGAGAGAGGCTGTAAGCTTCAAAAGCATACAGATTCCCCCGACTATAAAGCCGAGGGTTAACGGGTTTAACTTGTAGCTTGCCGCTTGAAGCTTACAGCTGCTTCTCAGGCTTAGCTTATCTGCCCGTGACAGTGCTTGTATTTCTTGCCAGAGCCACAGGGACAGGGATCGTTGCGCCCAACCTTTGGCCCTTCGCGGGTTTGCGGCGCGGCGGCTTGCTGAGGCTCTTCTGTCGTCTCGCTCTCAGCCGCGACAGCATTAACTTCTTCATGCTTGAACTGCATGCGACGCTGCATCTCCTCGGCCTGGCGGCGTAAACGCGCCTCTTCCTCTGCCGGGTCCTCACGGCGCACTTGGACATGACTCAACACACGAATAGTGTCGCGCTTAAGCGTCTCCAGCAATTCCTGGAACAAGTTGAAGGCTTCGCGCTTGTATTCCTGCTTGGGGTTCTTCTGCGCATAGCCACGCAGATGAATACCCTGACGCAGATGGTCCATGGTCGCCAGATGCTCTTTCCAGAGATCATCCAGCACCCGCAGCAGCATCTGCTTTTCGAAGGTACGCAGAGCCTCGGCGCCGGCCAGCTCTTCCTTCTCGCGATAGGCTGCAACCAACGCCTCCAGAACGCGCTCGGCGACACCCTGCTCTTGCAGTCTCTCGTCTTCATCCAGCCATTGCTGGATCGGCAGGTGCAGACCCAGCTCGCCAGCCAGAGCCTTCTCAAGGCCGTCGATATCCCACTGCTCCGGCAGACTGCCAGCCGGCATATGCATGGCAACCATATCGCTGACCACGTCCTGACGGATGGCTGCAATGGTTTCCTCGACCGACTCACTGGCCAGAATGGAATTACGTTGACCGTAAATCACCTTACGCTGCTCGTTGGCAACGTCATCGTATTCCAGCAATTGCTTACGGATGTCGAAGTTGCGCCCTTCAACCTTACGTTGCGCTTTTTCAATGGCGTTGGTGACCATGCGGTGCTCGATCGCCTCGCCCTTCTCCATACCCAGCGCTTTCATGAAGTTCTTCACCCGGTCAGAGGCAAAGATGCGCATCAGGTTGTCTTCCAGCGACAGATAGAAGCGACTGGAACCCGGGTCGCCTTGGCGGCCGGCACGGCCACGCAGCTGGTTATCGATACGGCGGGATTCGTGGCGCTCGCAGGCAATGATGTGCAGGCCGCCGGCTTCCAGCACCTGCTGATGACGCAGCTGCCATTCGTCTTTGATCTGCGCGACCTGCTGCTCTGTGGGGTTCTCCAGGGCAGCCACCTCGGCCTCCCAGTTACCACCGAGGATAATGTCAGTACCACGACCGGCCATATTGGTAGCGATGGTCACCGCGCCAGGCCGACCAGCCTGCGCCACAATTTCAGCTTCTTTCTCGTGGAACTTTGCGTTCAGCACCTTGTGCGGCACTTTTTCGCGGTTCAGTAACTGCGCAACCACCTCGGATGACTCGATGGATGCGGTACCCACCAGCACCGGACGCCCCTGCTCCATGCAGTGCTTGATGTCGGTAACAATCGCAGCAAATTTCTCTTCGATGCTGAGGTAGACCAGGTCGTTGTAGTCCTTGCGCACCATCGGCTTGTTAGTCGGGATAACCAGCACGTCCAGACCATAGATCTGCCGAAACTCGAAGGCCTCCGTATCTGCTGTACCAGTCATGCCAGCGAGCTTCTGATACAGCCGGAAGTAGTTCTGGAAGGTGGTGGAGGCCAGCGTCTGACTCTCGGCCTGGATCTGCAGGCCCTCCTTCGCTTCGATGGCCTGATGCAGACCCTCGGACAGGCGACGCCCAGGCATGGTGCGCCCGGTGTGCTCGTCCACCAGCAGCACCTGGTTGTTCTGTACGATGTATTCGACGTTGCGATGGAACAGGGTGTGGGCACGCAGCGCGGAGTTAACGTGATGCAGCAGACCGAGGTTTTGCGCGGCGTAAAGACTGTCGCCCTCATTCAGCAGCTTCTCGCGCACCAGCAGGTCTTCGATAAACTGGTGACCGCTCTCGGTCAGCTCAACCTGACGCGCCTTCTCGTCGATCAGGTAATGGCCATCAACTGCCTCGACGCCCTCTTCAGCAGCCTGACCGCGCTTCAGCTGCGGAATCAGCTTGTTGATCGCCGCATACAGCTGGGAGCTGTCTTCCGCCGGGCCGGAAATGATCAGGGGCGTACGGGCCTCGTCGATAAGAATCGAGTCAACCTCATCGACTACGGCGAAATAGGGCTCGCGCTGGAATTTGTCCTCCAGTCGGAACGCCATGTTGTCGCGCAGGTAATCAAAGCCCAGCTCGTTATTGGTGCCGTAGGTGATATCGCACTGATAGGCAGCGCGCTTGTGCTGCGGGTCCTGCTGAGGTACGACAACGCCAACGCTCATACCTAGAAACTCATAGAGCGGGCGCATGGTGTTAGCGTCACGACTGGCTAGGTAATCGTTGACGGTAACTACGTGTACACCCTTACCGGCCAGCGCATTGAGATAAACGGGCAGGGTCGCCACCAGGGTTTTGCCCTCACCGGTTTTCATCTCGGCGATCTTGCCTTCATGCAAGGTCATGCCACCAATCAACTGGACGTCGAAGTGGCGCATACCCATTACCCGCTTACTGGCTTCGCGAACCACTGCAAACGCCTCGGGCAGCAATTGATCTAGAGTCGCGCCATCGGCTAGGCGCTGCTTAAACTCTGCGGTTTTCGCCGTTAACTGTTCGTCGCTCAGTGCATTCAAGCTCTCCTCCAGAGCATTGATGGCGACAACCACCTTGCCCATGCGCTTCAATTCACGATCGTTCTTGCTTCCCAACAGCTTTCTGACTAACGGCGCAAACATAATCGGCTTAATTATCCATGTAAGGGTTGGCGAGCCCAGTCCCGTGCAGCCCGGACCAGCACTGAAAAAAGGCATTCTACTCTGATTTCTGCCGCACATTAAACCGCGCGACCGGCGCGGCCCTCGTCACAACAACACAGACGAAGGCCGAGTGAAAACAACAAAGCACCGAGTTATTCCGCATCCACTCTGGACGTGTGGAATAACCCGGTGCTTTCTTGATGGGGGTGGCAGGAGGTTATTTCAATGCCAGGTAGCGGGCCGGGTTTACGGCCATGCCGTTGCGATACACTTCCAGATGCAAGTGCGCGCCAGTCGAGCGACCGGTACTACCAACAGCGGCAATTTCTTGGCCTTTCTGCACCAGATCGCCTTTGCTCACCTTGAGCACGGAAGCATGGGCGTACCGGGTTTTCAGGCCATTGCCGTGACTGATTTCAACCATGTTGCCGTAGGCGCCGTTACGGCCAGAGAAGGTGACAACACCAGCACCAACCGCATGAATCGGCGTGCCACGCGGCGCGGCGAAATCCAGACCACTGTGAATAGAGAAGCGACCGGTAATAGGGTCGGTCCGGCGGCCAAAGCCGGATGATATGTGCCCAGCAGAAACCGGAACGAAGTCCAGCGCCGCAGCAACATCAGTCTGCCGGCTGACCATCAGATCTTCCAACAACTGCAACTGCTGCGTGCGGTTGTCGACCTGCGCAGACAACTGCTCGATCAAACTTTGCAGGTCCGGGGCGTTGTAGCTAAGGTCATCATCACGCAGCTCAGGCCCACCCATGCCGGGCTCCAGCTCTGAGTTGAGACTGAAATCTGCCTCGGCACCAAAGTCAAACTCGCCATCACTAAACTCGCCGAGTTCGGTCAGACGCTCGCCCAAGGCATCCAGACGGGTCAAGCGCATCTGCAAGCGGGCTAGCTGCTGACTCATCCGCTCAATCTGCGCCTGGGTGCCGTCATCCTCCAGCAAGGGGTCGACCTCATAATCCTGCAGCGCTTCCTGCCAAGCCGGCACTGCGGCGATATCTGCCGAGGCGCCCTCTGCGGAACCTCCAAGCAGCTGCCAGGTCACAAGTGAAGCGACAAGCGGCAACGCCAGCAACAGGCTAATGCCTGCAGCCACCCACGGCGCCCCCAGTGTGACTGTCCGCGACGCGCCGTGGCGCCCGGTCAAAATGATAATATTCAAATAGCAACCCCAAACATTATTGGCGGCGGTTCTGTTCTGGTAGCATGGCCGCTCAATCACTCCCTGGCTGGCACCCACCCCTATGGCATTCCGTCCACTGGATGCACGTCGACCAACCGACCTGTTACGTACCAACAGCACCCTCAAGGCGCTGCTGGAAAAATCACGTCAGATCGAACGCCTGCAGACCCTTTTTGAGTCGAGACTTGAGCCGGCAGCACGTACGCACTGCCATGTGGCGGCCCTGGAAGGAGGCACACTGCGTTTGGTGGTCAGCAGCAGCCAATGGGCGACCCGTTTGCGTTATCAGCAAAAAAGGCTGATTCGACAGTTACAGGCGTTCAACGAATTCGCCACCTTAACGAAAATCCACTGCCGGGTACAACCACCACTGGTCAAAAAAGAACCACCCGTTCGCATAATGCCACGCTCACAGGTTGCCTCCAGCAGCCTGCAAGAAACCGCCGAACACGTGGAAGACCCTGACTTAAAGGCCGCGCTTGAGCGTCTGGCTCGCCACCATCGGGGCGACTGAGTCAACGCACGCTGCACGGTTTTCACAATCGCGGTTGCTAAGCAGTAACAGCAAAAGAAAACGGCCACCCAAGGGTGGCCGTAAAAAAGTACAACGAAACGAGAAAGGTGTGGGCTCAGGCCCTCATACAGCGGTTGCCGGGCGCATAAAGGAAATCGGCGCAGTACCGGCGTCATCAAAGGTCACGACCTCCCAGGCATCAGGGGTGGCCAGCAACGCTCGCAGCAGCTTGTTATTCAGCCCATGACCGGACTTGTAGCCGCGGAACTCACCAACCAGACTTTTGCCCAGCAGGTAGAGGTCACCGATGGCGTCCAGGATCTTGTGGCGCACAAACTCGTCTTCATAGCGCAGACCGTCTTCATTAAGCACGCGGTACTCATCGACCACAATAGCGTTATCGACGCTGCCACCGAGCGCCAGGTTCTGCGAACGCAGGTACTCGATATCACGCATAAAACCAAAGGTACGCGCTCGGCTGACTTCCTTGACGAAAGAGGTGCTTGAGAAGTCGACACTTGCGTACTGGCTGCGACCCCGGAATACCGGATGGTCGAAGTCGATACCCAGGCTGACCTTAAAGCCCTCAAACGGCACAAAAGTGGCAGTTTTACCGTCCTCTTCGACAGTTACTTCTCGCTTGATGCGGATGAACTGCTTGGCTGCATCCTGCTCGGCGATACCCGCCGACTGGATCAGGAACACGAAGGGACCAGCGCTACCGTCCATGATCGGAACTTCCGGCGCACTCAACTCGACATAGGCGTTATCGATACCCAGACCGGCCATGGCAGACATCAGGTGCTCAACCGTATCCACCTTGACACCCTCGTGAACGAGAGTGGTGGACATGGTCGTCTCGCCGACGCACAAGGCTTTACCCGGGATCTCGACCACAGGGTCGAGATCCACGCGACGGAACATGATACCCGTGTCAATCGGCGCCGGCTTGAGGGTGAGGTACACCTTCTCACCCGAATGCAGACCTACACCGGTTGCCCGGATGACGTTCTTCAGTGTGCGTTGTCTGATCATGTTTGCTTCCGCTCTGGTTGCGAAAAACCCTCGATAAATTGGCGTGCATCATAGCAAAGACCGCTTTTGATGAATACCAATTGGCCCTATGCCTTCGATTAACCGAATCAATCGGCCTGACGACGCAGGAAGGCCGGGATATCCAGGTAATCGAGATCGTCCGCCGGCTGGCTCAGACGCGCGGCAGCGCTGCCGGACGGCTGGTTACGCATCACAGTCGGGCGATCCAGGTCACGGTAGTTCGGCGCACCGGCCTCTGGCTGACGCGCAACCGGTGCCGCCGCAGCAGCGGTATTGTCGACGACCTTGACCGGCTTTTCACGGGCACCCAGACCAGTGGCGACCACGGTAACGCGCAGTTCGTCGCGCAGCTCGGGGTCGATAACGGTACCCACTACAACAGTCGCAGACTCGGAAGCAAACTCCTCAACGGTGCTACCCACTTCGGAGAACTCGCCCAGAGACAGGTCAGGACCAGCAGTGATGTTGACCAGAATACCGCGGGCACCCATCAGGTTGACGTCTTCGAGCAGCGGGCTGCGGATAGCCGCCTCGGCCGCCTCGCGGGCACGATTCGGGCCGCTGGCGTGACCAGTACCCATCATTGCCATACCCATTTCGCTCATGACAGTTTTCACGTCGGCGAAGTCGACGTTGATCATACCCGGGCGCATGATCAGGTCAGCAATACCCTGCACCGCACCCAGCAGTACGTCGTTCGCCTTGCTGAAGGCGGCCAGCAGACTGGCGTCTTTGCCCAGTACGGTCAGCAGCTTTTCGTTCGGAATGGTGATCAGCGAGTCAACGTGCTGGCTCAGCTCACGGATACCCTCTTCCGCAACCTGCAGGCGCTTGCGACCTTCAAACGGGAAGGGCTTGGTGACCACAGCGACGGTCAGGATACCCATTTCGCGCGCCACTTCAGCAACGATCGGCGCAGCACCGGTGCCAGTACCACCACCCATGCCAGCGGTAATGAACACCATGTCGGAGCCCTGCAGCACTTCAGCAATGCGCTCGCGATCTTCGATAGCTGCCTCACGGCCGATCAGCGGGTTGGCGCCAGCGCCCAGACCCTTGGTGACGCCGGAGCCCAGCTGCAGCACGGTGCGCGCGCTGACGTTTTTCAGTGCCTGGGCATCAGTGTTGGCACAAATGAAGTCAACGCCTTCGACATTGTTGACCACCATGTGCTGCAGGGCGTTACCGCCACCGCCACCAACGCCGACGACTTTGATTACTGCGTTCTGCGGAACGTTATCGATCAGTTCGAACATGGCCTTTCTCCTTGAATTACTTTTCGTTTCGTTGTCGTTTCGTTTACTGCGTTATGCCCGCTTTGGCGGGTCTGTTTGCTGTGGGCAACTTAACTAGAAGTTGCCCTGGAACCACTTCTTCATACGCTCGACCACCGACGCCTTGTTACTGTCAGCGGGTTGAGAGCTCTGCTCACCGTGGTGCTTGATGCCGTAATGCAACAGGCCAACACCGGTGGCGTAAATCGGGTTGCGGACCACATCGGTCAGCCCCTTGAACTCCTGGGGCATGCCAAGGCGAACCGGCATATGGAAGATCTCTTCGGCCAGCTCAATCGCGCCTTCCATTTTGGCTGTGCCGCCGGTGAGCACGATGCCTGCAGGGATCATGTCCTCGAAGCCGGAGCGGCGCAGCTCTGCCTGAATCAGCGTGAACAGCTCGTCGTAGCGCGGCTCTACCACCTCCGCCAGCGCCTGGCGCGACAGGTCGCGCGGCGGGCGCTCACCCACGCTCGGTACCTTGATGGTCTCTTCCGGGCCGGCCAGCTTGGCCAGCGCGCAGGCGTAGCGAATTTTGATTTCCTCGGCGTACTGGGTCGGTGTACGCAGCGCCATGGCGATGTCGTTGGTGACCTGATCACCGGCAATCGGAATCACCGCGGTGTGACGGATCGAACCTTCGGTGAAAATCGCGATGTCGGTGGTGCCGCCGCCAACATCGACTAGGCAGACGCCCAGCTCTTTTTCATCCTCGGTCAGCACCGCGTAGCTGGAGGCTAATTGCTCCAGGATCACGTCTTCGACTTCCAGACCGCAGCGGCGGATGCACTTTTCAATGTTCTGTACGGCGTTCAGTGCGCAGGTCACCAGATGCACCTTGGCTTCCAGACGCACGCCCGACATGCCCAGCGGCTCGCGTACGCCCTCCTGGTTATCGATGACGTATTCCTGCGGCAGGATGTGCAGCACCTTCTGGTCGGCCGGGATGGCAACTGCTTGGCCCGCATCCAGTACCCGCTCGATATCAGCCTGGACCACCTCACGATCGCGAATCGCGACGATGCCGTTCGAGTTGAGGCTGCGGATGTGATTGCCCGCGATGCCGGCGTACACCGAGTGAATCTGGCAGCCGGCCATCAGCTCGGCTTCCTCAATGGCGCGCTGAATCGACTGCACGGTCGACTCGATGTTGACCACCACGCCTTTCTTAAGTCCGCGCGAGGGATGCGAGCCGATACCGACGATCTCCAACTCGCCGTCCGAGCCGATCTCACCGACCAGCGCGACTACCTTGGAGGTGCCGATGTCCAGG
>DBHE01000218.1 GCA_002296055.1 Pseudomonadaceae bacterium UBA836 | reverse complement strand
TTTTTCGGCCAGGCAAGGCGGAGGGAGCGCAGTGTGGTCATTCCACATAAGCGACCGACAACGCAGCATGGCCGAAAAATGGCCCCGGCCCTTCGGGTTGCGCCTGTAAAGTCGCCACTCGGCGTCGCTCGTCGCTTACGTGGAATGACCACGCTACGCTTCTCGCTTCTTGATTGGCGGCTTTACAGGCTGCAACAGGCGGATGAATGAAACGTCAACAGACCCTAGGGGCGCTGCGTCACTTTTACACTTGCCTGTCCTGCTTTATTGAATAATAATCGCCGCCACAGATGAGAATGATTATTGTTTGATTGTGCGGCGTTGCCTGATTGCAACGCCTGGGCGTCTGGACAGCAATGACCGCGAGGGGCTGCCGCAGAACGCGTTCATGACAGGGGAGACGGGTAAATGACGATGCAACAAGCTATCCCGGTGTTCGCCGGTGCCGATCTGCTGGGTGCCTGGCAACACCTGCGTCAGAGTCAACCAGGGTTGCGTATCCGCGATGGCGCCGCGCTGCTCAATGTCAGCGAAGCTGAGCTGGTGTATGCGTCACTCGGGCGCGGTGTGCAGCGCCTGCGTTCGGACTGGCAAACCATGCTGCATGGCTTAAAAGCCCTTGGTCGGGTGATGGCGCTAACGCGCAACGAGTCATGCGTGCACGAGCGTCACGGCGTGTATGACAACATCAGCATCGGCGGTAGCGGCCGTATCGGTCTAGTGGTCAACGGCGAGATTGATCTGCGTTTCTTTATGCGGGAATGGTCCAGCCTGTTCGCCGTTAGTGAGGCGCTGCAAAACGGCAGCATGCGCCGCAGCCTGCAAATTTTCGACCGTCAGGGTGTGGCGGTGCACAAGATCTATCTGACCGAGCAAAGCAACGCGGCTGCCTGGTATGACCTGTGTGACAGCCTCAGCGACGATTCGCTTGACCCGTTGACTATCGACCCGCTTCAGGCCGATGCCGGGCTGGTCGACGATGTGGCGGTAGATGAGCAGGCGCTGCAGCATGACTGGGCAGAACTGCAGGACACGCATCATTTTATGGCCATGCTCAAACGCCATAACGTGGACCGCCTGCAGGCGCTGCGTCTGGCTGGAAGCCGCTGGGCTCAGCGTTTGCCCGAGGCAGCGTTGACTGACACGCTGGAGCAGGTGGCAGCCAGCGGTCAGCCGATCATGGTGTTTGTTGGTAACCACGGGTGTATTCAGATCCACAGCGGGCCGATCAAGCGGGTTGGCCGGCTGGGCGAGTGGTTCAATGTGCTGGATGCCGACTTCAGTCTGCATCTGCGTGAGTCTGACCTGGCGTCGGTTTGGCGGGTCCGTAAACCGACCGCAGATGGTATTGTCAGTTCGCTGGAAGCCTATGACAGCAACGGCGAGTTGGTTATTCAGCTGTTTGGCGAGCGCAAGCCGGGCCAGCCAGAGCAACGTCTTTGGCTTGCACTGGTAGAACGGCACCCGGCGCGCTGAGCCTTTTGGACAAGGAGAAGGTGGAATGAAAGTACTGATTCAGCGTTGCCTGTGGGTATTGCTGTTGGGCAGCGCCTGGTCAATGGCAGCCGAGCCCCTGCGGGTGGTGACGGCGGGTGCCAGTGTCACGGCCATCGTGCAGGAGTTGGGGTTGGGTGAGCAATTGGTCGGCATAGACAGCACCAGTGTTCCTTTGATGGCGGATCGTGGCTTGCCTAACGTCGGTTATCAGCGCGCGCTGAGTGCCGAGGGCGTGCTGTCACTCAAGCCCGATGTTCTGCTGGGCACAGAAGAGATGGGGCCGCCGCCGGTGCTGGCCCAGTTGCGCGATGCCGGCGTGGATGTAGTAGTGCTCAGTGCCAGCCCTGATCTGGATACGCTGTATGCCAATATCGAGGCGGTGGGTGCGCGCTTTGCCCACGTGGAGCAGGCGGCTGCTCTAAATCAGCGTATTCAGGCCGATATAGCTGCCTTGCCGGCCATGTCCGAGCCGGCGCCGCCGGCACTGTTTGTGTTGACCCATAGTGCCAACGGGATGATGGTTGCTGGCGCCGGTACCGTCGGCGACAGCCTGATTCGCCTGGGTGGCATGAGCAACCCGGCGGCCGAGAGTTTCAGCCAGTACCGGGTGCTGTCGGCTGAAGCATTGTTGAGCCTGGCGCCGCAGTGGATTCTGACTACCAGCAAGGGGCTGGAAATGGTCGGCGGCACCGATGGCTTGTTGAGCCAGCAGCCAGCACTGGCAGCAACGCCAGCCGGGCAGGCTCAGCAGGTTGTGGATATCGAAGACAGCCTGCTGGTGGGGGGCTTTAGCCCGCACATCGCGCCGGCGCTGCGCCAGCTGCGCGAAACCGCCGCTGGCGAATAAGCCGTACTGCAGTCTTACGCGCACCCGTCTCAGGCGGGTGCGCGTTGTTGTTTCCGCTCAAACCTACTGCTGAATAGGGCGCCCATGTCGGTACCGGCCGTAAAACGAAGCATCCTTTTCTCTCTGGCCTTGTTGTTACTGCTGGCCGTGTTGTTGTCGCTGGCCCTGGGGCCGGTCTCCATCCCTTTCACTGATGCCATCGGCGCGCTGTTGCACCGTGTCACCAGCTGGACGGTGGCGGCGGACACCGCTCTGATCGTCGAGCACATACGACTGCCGCGAACGCTGATGGGGATGCTGATCGGGGCCACCCTGGCTCTGACCGGCGCTGCCATGCAAGGCTTGTTTCGCAACCCGCTGGCGGACCCGGCGCTGATTGGTGTGTCCAGTGGTGCTGCATTGGGCGCAGCACTGGTAATTGTGCTTGGCAGCGTCTGGTTGGCAGCCTTGCCGGCGGCGCTGATGCCTTACACCCAGGCCGCTGGGGCGTTTGCCGGAGCGCTGCTGACCACCTGGCTGGTCTACCGGCTGGGCAGCTCGAATCAGGGCGTGTCGATGGCCAGCATGCTGCTGGCCGGGGTGGCGATTGCCGCCCTCAGTGCGGCCGTGGTGGGGCTGCTGACCTACATTGCGGATGACGCGATGCTGCGTGCATTGACGTTCTGGAATATGGGGAGTCTGGGCGCTGCAAGTTATGATCGGGTGGGTATGCTGGTTCTTTGCTGTGGCGTGGTCTGGTGGCGGTTGCCGCGGCAGGCCAGGGCGTTGAATGCCTTGTTGCTGGGCGAGTCGGAGGCGCGTCACCTGGGGGTCGAGGTAGAGCGGGTCAAGCGCGAGCTGGTGTTGCTGACGGCGCTTGGTGTGGGCGCTGCGGTCGCTGCGGCCGGGCTAATCGGTTTTATTGGTTTGGTGGTGCCGCACCTGGCGCGCTTGCTGCTCGGGCCTGACCATCGCCAACTGCTGCCGGCCTGCATGTTGCTGGGCGCGGCGCTGCTGCTGCTGGCTGACGTGGCGGCGCGGCTGCTGGTGGCGCCGGCTGAACTGCCACTGGGCATTCTCACGGCGCTATTGGGCGCACCTTTCTTTATCGCCTTGCTATTGCGCATGCAGCGCCGGGGAGGTTTGTGATGCTGCAGGCGCTGCAGTTGGGCTGCCAGCGCGGTAGCCGTCATATTCTGGAGCAGGTCGAGCTGACTCTGCAGCCGGGTGAAGTGCTGGTGGTGCTGGGCACCAATGGTGCGGGCAAAAGTACCTTGTTGGCGACGCTGACCGGTGAGCTGGCGCCTGCCACCGGGCAGGTGTTGCTGGACCAGCGCCCACTGGCAAGTTGGTCGGCGTTGGAGCGAGCGCGGCGCATGGCAGTATTGCCGCAAAGCTCGGCACTGGCTTTCGCTTTTCAGGTGGAGGAGGTGGTGGCGATGGGGCGCATGCCCCATGCCAGTGGCCAGCGACGCGATTCGCAGATTCTGCGCGAGGTCATGGCGGCGGCGGATGTCAGCCATCTGGCAGCGCGCAGCTATTTGTCTCTGTCTGGCGGTGAGCGCCAGCGCGTGCATCTGGCGCGGGTGCTGGCGCAGGTCTGGGATAGCGCCGAGCAAGGTTGTCTGCTATTGGATGAGCCAACCGCATCCTTGGATCTGGCCCATCAGCACCTTACCCTGCAGCAGGCCCGACAGATGGCTGCGCGCGGTTTGGCGGTGCTGGTGGTGCTGCATGACCTGAACCTGGCCGCCCGTTACGCAGATCGCCTGCTGCTGTTGCATGAAGGGCGGGTCAGTGCCCAGGGCACGCCCTGGGAGGTGCTGCAGGTTGAGTTGCTGGAGCAGGTTTTCAAGGTGCCAGTCAGTGTGCAGACACATCCGTTGCACGCTTGCCCGCTGGTGCTGAGCTGAGGGTGTTATGAAGTCTATTGTGCTGGTTCTGCTGCTGGCCCTGTCGGCCTGTACCGCGCCATTGCCGCAGTGGCAGGGCTCCGAAGGGCTTGATCATCCGCATGTCGGGCAGGTCTGGGTGGCCGCCGAGCAACGCTGGATTAGCCCACAGTCGCTGGTCGAACAGCTGGCCGCTGCCCCCTACGTGGTGGTCGGTGAGCAGCACGACAATCCCGATCATCACCGCCTGCAGCTCTGGCTGTTGCAGCAGTTGCAGGCGGCCCGCCCGCAGCAATCGCTGTTGCTGGAGATGTTGCAGCCGGCGCAGCAATCTGCTGTCACGGCGTTGCAGGGTGGGGCATTGCCCGATGACGAGGCCCTGCAAACGCAACTGGAATGGCAAGCTGGTTGGGACTGGGCGATGTATGGGCCGTTGGTACGTTGGGGGCTGACAGTCCCGTCGCAGTTGCTGACGGCCAACCTGGAGAGTGAAAACATGATGGCGCTGTACCGCGCGCCACAGCCGCTGGACGAGCGTTATACGGCTGATGCTCGGCGGCAATTGAGTGACACCATCGAAGCCAGTCATTGTGGCCGTATCGACGCGCAGCAGGTACAGGCCATGTTGTCGATTCAGCAGGCGCGGGACCAGGCGATGGCAGCCGCCCTGGCTGGCGCGTCTGCTCCGGCGCTGCTGCTGGCAGGCAACTACCACGCGCGCCGCGAC
This sequence comes from Pseudomonadaceae bacterium UBA836, assembly GCA_002296055.1. GTDB lineage: Bacteria > Pseudomonadota > Gammaproteobacteria > Pseudomonadales > Pseudomonadaceae > Halopseudomonas. Next base: position 14,361 of record DBHE01000218.1, on the reverse strand, counting down.
CTGGGTGCGCCGTTGCATTGGCCTGCACATCAGGTGCCGCCGTTGGTGTTGCAGTTGCAGGGGGTAGGAGGTGCACCGCTACCGTCAGCGCAGCAAGCCGATTACCTCTGGCTGACGCCGGCCATGCCAGCGCGCGACTACTGCGCTGACTGGGGAGCCGACTGATTTAGGCGCAGGTGCGGGCTGCTGCGCAGCATCTCCAGCAGCGTAGCCGCCACCTCATGGGCACGCTCCACCAGGCTCAGGCGCGAGGGGTGCATCAGCCACTGGTGCAGTACGCCGTAGATAAAACCGTGGGCGCAGAACAGGGCCAGTTCCAGGTCCAGGTCCTCCGGTAGTTCGCCGGAGGCGATGGCCAGCTGCAGGGTGTTTCGCAGATTGTCGTCGTGGTGCTGGCTCATTCGTTGCAGGTGGCTCTGTTGTCCGCACGGCTCCTCGATATAGTCACACTTGAGCAGCAGAATCTCGTTTACCCGGCGCGCCGTCGGGTCTGCTTCCAGGCGTTGCAACACGGTGATCAGCAGCTTGCTGAAGCGCGCGAGCGGGTCGCTGGCGCTGGCATCCTGGCTTTTCTGACTGAGTTCTTCCAGTGGCATCTGAATGCGCTGGAATAGGGCATCCAGCAGGTCTGCCTTGTCCTGGAAGTGCCAATAAATGGCACCTCGGGTAACACCGGCAGCCTGAGCTATTTCGCTCAGTGAGGTGCGCGAGACGCCCTTGTCATGAAAGCACTGCTCGGCGGCGTCCAGAATGCTTTCTCGGGTTTCAAAGGCTTCTTCTTTGGTGCGTCTTACCATGGCGAATCTCGCAGGGTGGGGAGCCTATATCGGCCGGCCCGGAATCAAGTTGTGAGCTAATGTTAGCGTAGGGTCAAATTGATTTACAAACAGGTGTGAATGTAAGTATATTGTGCGCCAATCACTCGTGCCTCTGCCTTATTCCCGGGGGGCATTTGCAAAATCAGTCAAAACCGGTTTTCCACGAGGTCTTTCCATGCCGATGAAGCCCGCGCGTGCTGCTCTGCTGCCGTTACTCATTTCCACTGTGCTGCTTGCCGCTTGCCAGGAGTCGGAGCAGCAGGCCGACCAGCAACAACAGCAGCAGGCGCCAACCGTGGGCGTGGTCACGCTCAAGGCCGAGCATTTTTTGTTGACCAATGATTTGCCGGGCCGCACAACGGCCTATCGCGTCGCAGAGGTTCGCCCGCAGGTAAACGGCATTCTGGAAAAGCGCCTGTTCGAGGAAGGGGCTGAGGTTGAGGAAGGTCAGCAGCTGTATCAGATTGACGACGATGTCTATCAGGCAGCGCTGAAAAGTGCGGAGGCAAGCAGCATCTCCACACGCTCGTTGGCGGAACGATACGGCATCCTGGTCAAAGAGAATGCGGTCAGCCAGCAGGAGTTTGATGAGGCCCGCGCCGCCGGTTTGCAGGCACAGGCCGCGCTGGACGAGGCACGCATCAACGTGCGTTACACCAAGGTGCTGGCGCCGATCAGTGGCCGCATTGGCCGCTCTGCGGTCAGCGAAGGTGCGCTGGTCACCAGTGGCCAGAGCCAACAACTGGCGACCATTCAGCAACTCGATCCTATCTACGTCGACATCACCCAATCCTCACGCGAAATGTTGAACCTGCGCCGTGACCTGGAGGCAGGACGTCTGCAGAAGGCCGGTGATAACGCCGCCGCTGTCAGCCTGACCTTGGAAGACGGCAGCACCTACGCTGAGCAGGGCAGCCTGGAGTTCTCTGAGGTCAGTGTTGATGAGGGTACCGGCTCGGTGACCCTGCGCGCGGTGTTCCCCAACCCGGACCGCCTGTTGCTGCCGGGCATGTTTGTACATGCAGAATTGGTGGCTGGTGCCAAGAGCGACGCTATCCTTGCGCCGCAACAGGGCATCACCCGCACACCGCGTGGTAACGCCACGGCCATGGTCGTCAACGCCGAAGACAAGGTTGAAGTACGCAATGTCGTAACCGAGCGCACTGTTGGCAATCGCTGGTTGATCAGCTCCGGCTTGAACGAGGGAGACCGCCTGATCACCGAAGGGCTGCAGTTTGTGCGTCCGGGTGCCAGCGTCAAGGTTGAACCTGCCGGTAACGTGTCCGAGCCCGCCGCCCAGTAAGGAAATTTATTATGTCGCGCTTCTTTATTGACCGGCCGATCTTTGCGTGGGTAATCGCGCTGGTCATCATGCTGGTTGGTGGTCTGGCCATCCTCAAGCTGCCGATCAACCAATACCCCAGCATCGCGCCGCCGGCTGTGGGTATCTCGGTCTCCTATCCGGGGGCCTCTGCGCAAACGGTGCAGGACACCGTGGTGCAGGTGATCGAACAGCAGCTTAACGGGATTGATGGCTTGCGCTACATCTCCTCGGAGAGCAACTCCGACGGCAGCATGAGCATCACCGTTACCTTCGACCAAGGCGTTGATCCTGACATTGCCCAGGTACAGGTGCAGAACAAGCTGCAGCTGGCCACGCCGTTGTTGCCTCAAGAGGTTCAGCAGCAGGGTATCCGCGTTACCAAGGCTGTCCGTAACTTCCTGATGGTTGTAGGTGTGGTTTCCGAAGATGGCAGCATGGATCGCTTCGACCTCGCCGACTACATCGTATCCAACATCCAGGATCCGATCTCGCGTACGCAGGGCGTGGGTGACTTTCAGGTGTTTGGCGCGCCCTACGCCATGCGTATCTGGCTGGATCCGGCCAAGCTCAACAGCTTCAAACTGACGCCCGGCGATGTCAGTACGGCGATTCAGGCACAGAACGTACAGGTGTCCGCCGGCCAGTTTGGCGGCCTGCCGGCTGTGCCGGGCCAGCAGCTGAACGCCACCATCCTGAGTAAGACCCGGTTGCAGACCCCCGAGCAGTTTCGCGAGATTCTGCTGAAGGTCGAGGCCGATGGTTCTCAGGTGCGCCTGGGCGATGTCGCCAAGGTGGAGCTGGGCGCGCAGGACGCCAGTATCTCTGCGCTGTACAACGGTTCGCCCGCCTCGGGTATGGCAATCAAGCTGGCCACCGGCGCCAACGCGCTGGAGACCGCGCGCGGGATTCGTCAGACCATTGCCAACCTGGAGCCGTTCTTCCCCGAAGGCATGAAGGTGGTGTTCCCGTACGACACCTCGCCGGTGGTTTCCGAGTCGATCATGGGTGTTGTTCACACCCTGTTTGAGGCGGTGGTGCTGGTGTTCCTGGTGATGTACCTGTTCCTGCAGAACTTCCGGGCCACGCTGATTCCGACCCTGGCGGTACCGGTGGTCTTGCTGGGCACCTTCGGCCTGCTGTCTGCGTTCGGCTTCAGCATCAACATCCTCACCATGTTTGCCATGGTGCTGGCCATCGGGCTGTTGGTGGATGACGCCATCGTGGTGGTGGAAAACGTCGAGCGGGTCATGGCTGAAGAGGGCTTGTCGCCATTGGAGGCAACCCGGCGCTCGATGGGTCAGATTCAGGGGGCGTTGGTCGGTATCGGCCTAGTGCTCTCGGCGGTCTTCCTGCCCATGGCTTTCTTTGGCGGCTCAACCGGTGTGATCTATCGGCAGTTCTCAATCACCATCGCATCAGCCATGCTGCTGTCGGTGCTGGTGGCGCTGATCTTTACGCCGGCGCTGTGCGCGACCATTCTCAAGCCGATCGAGAAAGGGCACACGCACGAGAAGCGTGGTTTCTTCGGCTGGTTTAACCGTACGTTTGATCGTGGCGTCTCTCGCTACGAGAACAGCGTGGCGGCGATCCTGAAGCGCAAGGCACCCTACCTGCTGCTGTATCTGGTGATTGTTGGCTTGATGGCGTTTCTGTTTACCCGCCTGCCAACCTCCTTCCTGCCGGACGAAGATCAGGGCGTACTCTATGCCCAGGTGCAGGCGCCGGTGGGTTCGAGCGCCGAGCGCACTCAGCAGACGGTTGATGCAATGCGTACCTATCTGCTGGAAGAGGAGTCCGACACGGTGAACTCGGTGTTCACGGTTACCGGCTTCAACTTTGCCGGGCGCGGACAAAATGCAGGTCTGGCCTTTATTGGTCTGAAACCGTGGGAAGAGCGCCCCACACCAGAGCTGAGCGTGTTTGCGCTGGCCGAACGAGCCCAGCAGCATTTTGCCGGCTTCCGCGACGCCATGGTCTTTGCTTTCGCACCGCCAGCAGTGATGGAGCTGGGTACGGCCACCGGCTTTAACCTGTTCCTGCAAGACAACGCAGGTGTTGGCCATGACACCCTGATGCAAGCGCGCAATCAACTGTTGGGGATGTCGGCGCAGAACCCGATGTTGGCCAATGTGCGCCCTAATGGCCAGGACGATCAGCCGCAGTTCCAGCTGCTGGTTGATGATGAAAAGGCCAGTGCACTGGGGCTTTCGTTGAGTGATATCAACCAGACCCTGTCCATCGCCTGGGGCTCTAGCTACGTCAACGACTTTATCGATCGCGGACGCGTGAAGAAGGTCTACCTGCAGGGCGAAGCCGAGGCACGGATGAACCCCGAGGACCTGCAGAAATGGTACGTGCGCAACAGCAGCGGTGAGATGGTGCCGTTCAGCGCCTTTGCTACCGGTGAGTGGGTTTACGGATCGCCCAAGCTATCGCGTTACAACGGTGTACCGGCGATGGAAATTCAGGGCGAGCCGGCGCCGGGTTACAGCACCGGTGATGCCATGGCCGAAATTGAGCGACTTGCTCAGGAGCTGCCGTCTGGCATTGGTGTGTCCTGGACGGGCTTGTCCTATGAGGAACGGCTGTCAGGGGATCAGGCTCCGGCCCTCTACGCGCTCTCGCTGATCGTTGTATTCCTCTGTCTGGCGGCCCTGTACGAGAGCTGGTCGATTCCGATGGCGGTGATGCTGGTGGTGCCGCTGGGCGTGATTGGCGCGCTGCTGGCAACACTGGGGCGCGGCCTGTCGAATGATGTGTTCTTCCAGGTGGGGCTGTTGACGACCATCGGCTTGACGGCCAAGAACGCGATCTTGATCGTCGAGTTCGCCAAGGACCTGCATGAAGAGGGAATGGGCATCGCTGAGGCGGCGGTAGAAGCCTGCCGCCTGCGTCTGCGACCGATCATCATGACCTCGCTGGCCTTTACCCTCGGTGTAGTACCGCTGGCGCTGGCCTCTGGCGCCGGGGCTGGTAGCTCCCATGCTATCGGTACCGGGGTGATTGGCGGCATGCTCAGTGCCACCGTACTGGCGATTTTCTGGGTGCCACTGTTCTATGTGATGGTGACCACCCTGTTTACCGAGCGCAAAGGCGCGAAAGCGAAAACAACGGAGGACTCACAGTGAAACGCGGCGTATTGAGCCTGGCGGTACTGGCTGCGCTGAGCGGCTGTTCGCTGATCCCCGATTATCAGCGCCCGATGGCGCCGGTACCTGCCAACTGGACCGAGGGCGTGGATAGCAACCTGCAGGAAACGCAGGTAATCGGCTGGCGCAGCTTTTTCAAGGACCCGGAGCTGCAACGCCTGATTGGTCTGGCGCTGGAGAACAACCGTGACCTGCGGGTGGCGGCGCTGAACGTCGAAGCCAATCGAGCCTTGTATGACATCCAGGGGGCGGAGCTGTACCCGCAACTGGATGTGAACGGCAACGGCACGCGTACCCGTATGCCGGCGGATCTTTCCAACAGCGGTGACAGCAGCATTAACAGCCAGTACATGGCTACCCTGGGGCTGTCCTGGGAGCTGGACCTGTTCGGCCGTATCCGTAGCCTGCGCGAACAGGCGTTGCAGGATTTCCTTGCCAGCGACGAGGCGCGGCGTGGCGTGCAGATCAGTCTGGTGGCGGATGTCGCCAGCACCTACCTGACGCTGCAGGCCGACCAGGCGTTGTTGGACATGACGGCCGACACGCTGAAAACCTACGAAGAAAGCTACGCGCTGACCAAGCGCAGCAACGAGGTAGGGGTCGCGTCCAGTCTGGAGCTCGCCCAGGCGCGTACCGCCGTAGAGTCGGCTCGTGCGGCATTGGCCCGCTATCGGCGCCAGGTGGCTCAGGATCGCAATGCCTTGACGGTGTTGGTAGGCCAGCCCTGGTCTGCCACTGCGGGTAATCCGATGCTGTTGGATGAGTCGGTGCTGGCTGAGCTGCCGGTCGGGCTGTCGTCTGAGGTGCTGTATCAGCGTCCTGACGTACTGCAAGCCGAGCATCAGTTGCTGGGCGTTAACGCCAGTATCGGTGCGGCTAAGGCGGCCTTCTTCCCGAGTATCAGCCTCACTGGTGCAGCGGGTAGTGCCAGCAGTGACCTGTCGGACCTGTTTGGCAGCGGTTCGGAGTACTGGACCTTCTCGCCCAGCATCAGCGTACCGATCTTCCGCGCAGGGGCGCTGAAAGCCAGCCTGGATTACGCTGAAATTAGCCGTAACCAGCAGATTGCCCAGTATGAGGGGGTCATTCAGAACGCCTTTCGCGAAGTGGCTGACGGTCTGGAGGCAAGGGAAACCTATGTCGACCAGCTGGACGCCCAGCGCGCGCTGCTTGAGGCCTCCGAGGAATACTTCCGGCTGGCTGACCGGCGCTACAACATCGGCGTGGACAGCTACCTGACCTTGCTGGATGCTCAGCGCCAGTTGTTTGAAGCGCGCCAGGGGGTGATCTCTGATCGTTTGAGCCAGTTGCTGAGCGAGATCACGCTGTACCGTGCTCTGGGCGGTGGAAACTTTGCCGACCAGGCTGCGGCAGCGCAACAGGGGACGCCCGACGCCTGACCTTATGGTGAAAAACAAAAACGCCGCTGCGGGAAACCCAGCGGCGTTTTTTTATTCTGGTTTTCTACAGGCAAAAAAATGCCCACTCAATGAGCGGGCGAAATCCGTGATTAGCCTGATGAGGAGATAACCGATTGTCTCGCGACAAGCTGTTATCCGAAGTCATCTCGCGATGACTTGTTGCTAATGATAGCGCTTATCATTTGTGCGCCAACAGTAAATGGAAATTATTTTTGTTTGAATATCGGGGAACTGAGAACTTCTTGGCAGTTCGGACCCTGGTGGGTTGCAGGAGGGGGAGGGCACTGCGCGGCGGACAAAAAAATGCCCGCTCATGGAGCGGGCAAAAATCCGTGATTAGCCTGATGAGGAGATAACCGTTTGTCTCGCGACAATCTGTTATCCGCAGCCATCTCGCGATGACTTGTTGATAATGATAACGCTTATCATTAGTGAGTCAAGCGTTGCACCGAATTATTTTTCACCCAGCTGCTTATAGTGGGTGAGTTCCTTGTTCATCAGGTCGATGCGGCGCGCCATGCTCTCGATCAGACTATGGGCAATACGCGGGTTGCTTTGCATCAGCGCCAGGAACTGCTCTTTGGGAATCATCATCACCGTGGTTGGTACGCTGGCGATCACTGTTGCGGAGCGTTTCTCGCGGGTAAACAGCGCCATGGCGCCGAAAATCTCGTCTTTTTGCACATCGCCAACCTTGATGCCTTCAACGAAAGCCTCGGCGTGGCCTTCGGTGATGATAAAGACGTGGTCAGCCTCGTCACCCTGGCGGATCAGCTCAGCGCCCGGGGCGAAGTGCTGGAATCCGGTGACCGGGCGGACTTCCGGCTGCTTGTTGTGCGCCAGTGCGTCTGACATCAGTGCGGCCTGCCCCAGGATGTACTGGGTAAACTGCTCCTGGCGACGGCTGTCGGAGTGGATATGCTTGAACAGCGCTTCGCGGTCGTAGGGGACCAGCACCAGGGGCTCTTCGCTGAGGTAGGTACAGGGCGCGGCGTTCAGGCCCTGACGCAGCCCGATAAGGTCGCCCTCCTGAATGTAAAACAGCGGTTTGCCGTCGATCTGTGCGTGCAGCAAGCCGCTTTGCAGCAGGTATAGCCGCGCGGGGCTAATGTGATCATATAGGTCTGCCACCGCGCCCAGCTCGATCGGTGCCCCGCAGGGTTCGAGGTTTTCGAGTAGCTGCTGGGGGATGCCTTGAAGCGTGTTGATGAGTTTCTCGGCGTAGGGTGGCTGGTCACCGATCAGGTACATGGCAGAATTCCTTTTTTGTCTAGCCTACTGCTGTTGGCAGGTCTCTGGCTTACATTACCCCAGCGGGACAGGATGCCGTCAACAGAAATACCGGTTCGTACCCTGGGCGGCAGTCGCTGTGTGAGCCAGGTCGCTTAATCGGCGCCCCCGGCCTGCGCCAGCTGCTCCAGCAACTGACGTTTGTAGGTAGGTTCCAGGTCGTTCCAATGCACGTCTTGCAGCGCGCCGGCAATGGCAAACAGCAGTGCCTTGGAGGCGTTAAAGCCGCGTGCACGCACTGCCAGGTAGGCGGCTACCGGGCCAAGTTGACGTAGTTGTTCGGGGGTGTGGATGCCGGTCGCGTGCAGCCACTGACTGGAGGTCTTGCCCACATTGCGCAGGGCGAGCAGTTTATCGTCGTCCATGGCGGGCACCTCGCTGAATGCGGGCGGAGCTGGTCAGCGCTGCCGTTGGCAGGAGCAGGTCTGTTTGCTGCATGGTGTCGGGTCTGCTGTTGTTATTGGTATCCCGAAATCCAGTGTAGTCGGCGCTGTAGCACTCGTACAGCGCCCGTCTGGCGCGCCTTACAGGCGCTGTTTGAGCTGGGCCGAGAGGTTGCTCATGGCGTCGTCACTGGCGGTGTCGACAGTGATACTCAGGGCGCTTTCGTCGCTATTCAGTGCTTCTAGTTCCTGCAGCTGGTGGCGCATCACCTCGATGCCCGCATCAGAGACATCGGTGCCTTGCTGCTGACGCTCAGTCAGCCAGCCTTCAATCGTGGCTTGTGGCGCATCGCAGTGCAGGATCAGACAGGGCGCTCCCTGATCTTCAATCGCGTCGCGCACCAGCTGACGCTGGCGCTGCTTGAGGTGGGTGGCGTCGACGATCACCGGGTAGCCGTTGGCCAGGGCCTGCGCTGCCAGGCTGGCCAGACGTTGATAGGTCTGCTCGCTGCGCGCCGGCGCGTACAGGCCGGAATCCAGGGTGGGGTTGTCGTCGCTACCGAACAGGCGCTTGCGCTCTACGTCTGAGCGCAGGCGAATGGCGCCCAGTTGTTCCAACAGCTTGACCGCCAGTGTGCTCTTGCCGCTACCGGACACGCCAAAGGTCAGCAGGCCAAAGCGCGGCGCAACCGCGGTGTAGCTTTCAGCCAGCGCGGCGTAGCCATAGTAGCGTTGCATCACGTCGGCTCGTTGCTGCTCGCTCATCTCATCGTGCAGGCCAAACAGCGCTACTTTGGCACGCACCATGGCGCGGTAGGCCTTGTAGTAATTAAGCACCGCCAGCCCCTGGTAGTCGCCGGTGTGCTCCAGGTAAGCGCTGACAAACCGCTGGGAGAGGGCGTGCAGGCCGCGGTCTTCCAGGTCCATGCTCATGAAGGCTACATCGGCCATGACGTCGGTCCAGCGGAAGGCGTCGTTGAACTCGATGCAGTCGAATAGAGTCACCTGTCCGTCCACCAGGGTGACGTTGTCGAGGTAGATGTCGCCATGGCATTCGCGGATCAGGCCGCCTGCCTTGCGTTCATTGATTTGGGGAATCAGCCGTTGGTGGGTAGTATTCGCCCACTGTTCCAGTGCGTCGAGTTGTTGCAGGTCGCTGGTTTCGCGCAGAAATGGCCGGATCTGTTCGAAGTTCTGGGCCACCGGGGCATGAACCTGCTGGGGTGTGCCGAACGGTGTATTGAGCCCGGCATGGTCGATCTGGCTGTGAAAGCCTGCGAGCACGCCAGCCAACTCATCGATGTGGCTGGGGGTAAGGCCGCCGTCACGTTGCAGGTTGCCGAGCAGGTCCTGTTGGCGGAACTGGCGAGTCTTTACCAGGTACTCGATAGCCGGGCCGTCTCCGCCGAGCACCGGTGCCTCAGGGCTGCCGGTGACGGGGATGACGCCCAAGTACAATTCGGGCGCCGAGCGGCGATTCAGGCGTACTTCTTCATGACAGAAGTGCTTGCGCTGGTCGAGTGAGGAATAGTCGAGAAAGCCGAAGTTGACCGGCTTCTTGACCTTGTAGACGTAGTCACCGGTCAGCAGTACCCAGGAAATGTGGGTCTCAATCAAAGTAAAACCGCTTACCGGGTGGTCATACAGGTCAGGGTTCTGCAGCGCAGTTAACAGGGTCTGGCTCACGACGTTTCCTTGTTTGGTCGGCAATGCGAACATTATGCGGTCTGGCGGGTCACAGGCCAACCGTAGCAAAGGGCCTGGCATGGGTGTGCTCGGGTATCGAAAGGGGAATGACGTGAGGAAACATGGCTAACAAACGCAAGTCGCGGGGCAAGGGAAAGTCCGGCGGTCGCAGCCGCCTGTGGGGCTGGCTGCTTAAGCTCGGTCTGGTCGGTCTGGTACTGGTCGGGGCTTTGGCTGTCTATCTCGATGCCATTGTGCAGGAGAAATTTTCCGGCAAGCGCTGGGCGGTCCCGGCCAAGGTGTTTGCGCGCCCGCTGGAGCTGTACGCGGGGCGCTCGCTGAGTCGCGACGACTTTCTCACCGAGCTCAAGGCCTTGGGCTACCGCCAGAGCAATGCGGCCAATGGGCCGGGGCAGATGGCGGTCGGCGGCAGCCGCATCGATGTGTACACCCGCGGCTTTCAGTTTTTTGAGGGCGCCGAACGCGCTCAGCGCGTAAGCGTGCGCTTTGACGGCAACCGCATTGCTGGCATTAGTGGGTCACAGGATCTGGTCATGGCGCGGCTGGAGCCGCTGATGATCGGCGGTATTTACCCGGCCCATAACGAAGACCGCATTCTTATTCGTCTGGATCAGACACCGCCCTATCTGGTCGATTCGCTGGTGGCGGTTGAAGACCGCGAATTCTTTCAGCACTTTGGCGTATCGCCCAAGGGCATAGCCCGCGCCATGTTCGTCAACCTCATCTCCGGTAGTCTGCGCCAGGGCGGTAGCACCCTGACCCAGCAGTTGGTCAAAAACTTCTATCTGACGGCAGACCGCAACATTATCCGTAAGGGCCTTGAGGCCATGATGGCGGTGTTGCTGGAGCTGCATTACAGCAAGGAAGAGATTCTTGAGGCCTACCTCAATGAGGTCTTCCTCGGACAGGACGGCAACCGCGCAGTGCACGGCTTTGGCCTGGCCAGCCAGTACTACTTTGCCCAGCCGCTGCAGGAGTTGCAGCTGCATCAGGTGGCGTTGCTGGTAGGGATGGTCAAGGGCGCGTCCTACTACAACCCGCGTCGCAACCCCGAGCGGGCGACCACACGACGTAATCTGGTGCTCGATTTGATGGCCGAGCAGGGCATGATCAGCGAGCAGCAGGCGACTGACGCCAAAAACAAGCCGCTGGACGTGACCCAGGGCGGCAGCCTGGCCAACACCAGCTACCCGGCCTTTATGGATCTGGTAAAACGCCAGCTGCGTGCCGATTACCGCGACGAGGATCTGACCAGCGAAGGGCTGCGTATTTTCACCAGCTTTGACCCCTTGCTGCAGCACAAGTCGGAAACCGCTGTGCAGGCGACCCTCAAGCGCTTTGGCGAAACGCCGGACAGGAAGCCGCTGGAGGCCGCCATGGTGGTGACCGGTGCGCAAACCGGTGAGGTGCTTGCCGTGGTGGGTGGCGCCAACCCGCGCTTCTCGGGCTTTAACCGTGCGCTGGATGCCTCACGGCCTATTGGCTCGCTGATCAAGCCGGCGATCTATCTGACCGCACTGGAAAAACCGGAGCGTTACTCGTTGATTACGCCGATCGACGACGCCCCGATTACGCTGGAGGCTGAGCCCGGCAAGACCTGGACGCCGCAGAACTATGATCGTGAGAGCCATGGTCAGGTGCCGCTGTATCTCGCGTTGGCCAAATCCTACAACCAGGCAGCGGTGCGCCTGGGCACCGAGGTCGGCGTTGAGAACGTGCTCAATACCGTGCGTCGGCTTGGCGTGGAGCACGATTGGCCGGCTTACCCTGCGATGTTGCTGGGCTCCGGTGCCATGACGCCGATGCAGGTGGCGGACATGTATCAGACCATCGCCAACGGTGGTTTCAATACACCGCTGCGGGCGATCCGCAACGTGCTGACTGCAGAGGGCGAGCCGCTCAAGCGTTATCCGTTCGAGGTGCGCCAGCGTTTCGACTCGGCCACCATTTACCTGACCCAGCAGGCCATGACGCACGTCATGCGCGAGGGGACGGGGCGCTCGGCCTACAATCAGGTGCCTTCTAGCGTCCGTCTGGCCGGTAAGACCGGCACCACCAATGATCTGCGCGACAGCTGGTTTGCCGGCTTCTCGGACGACCTGGTGGCGGTAACCTGGGTCGGTCGTGATGACAACGACCGCACGCGTCTGACTGGCGCCACCGGTGCGCTGCAGGTGTGGAACGCCTTTATGGGGGCCGCTCACCCGCAGAGCTTGGCGGATGTGCCGCCGGCCGAGATTGTTATGGCCTGGGCTGACCCGGCCACAGGGCTGGGGAGTGACCCATCCTGTGAGGGTAGTGTCGAAATACCCTTCCGCGCCGGCTACGAGCCGTTGCCAGGCCCGGGTTGCAAACCGGTGATCGATACCGAAGTGATTCGTGACGGGGCTAACCGGGTGCTGGACACCATTCGCGACTGGCTGCGCTGAGGCGCTGCCAGTATGCTGTCGCCTTCGTCGCATAACGGATGAGAGAGGATTGAACAGATGGGCATCAGACAAGTCGCGCTGCTCGGCGCTGTGATCGCCGTGCTGTCGGGTTGCGCAGGCTCCGGCGGCGCGATTCCGGTAGTGGATTCCGGTCGCCCGGTGTCCAATGAGGATATGCGTACCGGGGCAGGGCGCGTAACCACCCAAACCCCGCAAGCTCCGGCGGCGCAGCCCGATAGCGGCGTAGTGGTTATGGTGCCGGACGGGCAGGGCGGCTCCAGTGCGGTTCAGTCCTATCCACTGGATAATCAGCCGGCGATCTCCAGCAGCGGCGTCAGTTCGGCGCCGATCAATAGCGGCAACGTCGGTTCGACCTCTGGTGCTGGCGCCCTGCAGGCCGATGAGCAGTTGGATGGCCCTGTGCTGGCGCTGCTCACCACGGCGCGTCAGCAGGAAAGCAACGGCGACCTGAACGGTGCCAACGCCAGCCTGGAGCGCGCTATGCGCATTGCCCCGCGCGAGCCGCAGGTGCTTTACCGGCTCGCTCAGGTGCGCCTGAGTCAGGGTGATGCAGCCCAGGCTGAGCAACTGGCGCGGCGCGGTCTGGCCTATGCTTCGGGTCGGCCGTCTCTGCAGGCGGGGCTCTGGGAGCTGGTCGCTCAGGCGCGCGAGCAGCAAGGTGACGCCGCAGGTGCTGAGCAGGCACGTCAGCGGGCTCGCGTTTCCTCGTGAGCGGTTCGGCGGCACTTGCCGCTGCCCTGCAGGATCTCGAAGCTGAGTTGCGGCGCTGGGGGTTGTGGTCGGTAGAGCCGCCGTTGGCGGAGCAGCTGGCCAGCCAGGCACCATTCTGCGCTGATACGCTGGCCTTCGAGCAGTGGTTGCAGTGGGTGTTTATCCCGCAGATCAATCAGTTGCTGGCGACCGGGGCCTCATTGCCAGGCCCCTGTGCGCTGCGGCCAATGGGGGAGCAGGCGTTTGTGCACCTGGGTCGCCGCCAGGCCGATATACTCGCGGTACTGACGCGCATCGATCAGCACGCCAGTACGCTGGTCGGCTGAAAACGGGGCGCAACGCCCCGTTGGTGTTTACTGGCAATGCTCCTGCAGGTCAGCCTGCGCCTTGGTAATCATCGCCTGACGCTCATCTTCACCAATACGTTCCACCGTACCATCGTCCAGCGTACGACGCAGGCGCGGGTTATTCTGCATGGTCGTCAGGTTGGTGCGCAGGGCGTCGCATTGTTCCGCCAGTTTGGCCTGCTGCTCTGCTGTGGGCTGTGCTTCGGGCGCCGGCGCTGTCGGTTCGGCTGGTTCGGCGTCGTCGGGGGTGGTCTCGGGCGCCAGGTTGCCGGTGCCCAGCTCCGGGGCTGGTTTGACCTGCATGCGCTGATACTGGTCTTCGGCCGGCGGCTGCTGGCTGAACTGGGTCACGCCGTTTTCGTCTACCCAGCGATACAGTTGTGTCGCCATGGCGCTGCTGCAGGCCAGACCGAGGACGGCGGTAATGATGATCTTGCGCATGCGTTTCTTCCTTGTTTTATCGCGGTGAACGGAGGCTGTGTTGCAGTATGGCAGGCTGCCTTTGGCAAAGGTATATCCCTTGGGAAGCACTGATCAATTCCACACGCCCTCCGGGGCGTTCAGGCTGTGCCTTACTCTGCGTTGTGATTCCTCGACAGGCCCCGGCATGCCTTCGAAATCACGCCTTGAGTGCAGTCCAGTCTGAACGCCAGGGGGCATGCAGAATTAATCAGTGCTTCCCTTGGTAGGGGTTTTCTGCAACTTGGCTTGACTTGTCAGTCTCGAGTGTAAACAATTCGTGGTTCTCATAAGCCGCTGCA
>DBHE01000161.1 GCA_002296055.1 Pseudomonadaceae bacterium UBA836 | reverse complement strand
GGTACGTGGGCACGTACTTCGGCGGTGCGGTCCTTCAGGGCTTCTTCTTCGATCAGGCGCAGCACGGACAGGGACAGGGACTCGACGTCGCGGATGGTGCCGCGGCCATTACAGCGCGGGCAGACGATACCGCTGGTCTCACCCAGAGACGGGCGCAGACGCTGACGGGACATTTCCAGCAGGCCGAAGCGGGAGATGCGACCAACCTGTACGCGGGCGCGGTCGGCTTCAAGGCTTTCACGTACGCGCTCTTCGACGGCACGCTGGTTCTTGGCCGGCGTCATGTCGATAAAGTCGATGACGATCAGGCCGCCGATGTCGCGCAGGCGCAGTTGGCGAGCGATCTCTTCGGCTGCTTCCAGGTTGGTCTGCAGCGCGGTTTCTTCGATATCGCCACCCTTGGTTGCGCGGGCGGAGTTGATGTCGATGGAAACCAGGGCTTCAGTGTGGTCGATCACGATGGAACCGCCGGACGGCAGTTTCACTTCGCGCTCGAAGGCGGTCTCGATCTGGCTCTCGATCTGGAAGCGGTTGAACAGCGGTACGCTGTCTTCGTACAGCTTCACCTTGCTCGCATACTGCGGCATGACCTGGCTGATGAAGCTCAGGGCTTCTTCCTTGACCTCTTCGCTGTCGATCAGCACTTCACCGATGTCCTGGCGCAGGTAGTCGCGGATGGCGCGGATGATGACGTTGCTTTCCTGGTAGATCAGGAACGGGGCCTTGCGCTCTTCCGAGGCGCCCTTGATGGCTTCCCAGAGTTGCAGCAGGTAGTCGAGGTCCCATTGCAGTTCTTCTGCGCTGCGGCCAAGGCCGGCGGTGCGCACGATCATGCCCATGTCGGCCGGTACGTTCAGGCTGTTCAGGGCTTCGCGCAGTTCGTTACGCTCTTCGCCTTCGATGCGGCGAGAAATGCCGCCGGCACGGGGGTTGTTCGGCATCAATACCAGATAGCGACCGGCCAGGCTGATAAAGGTGGTCAGGGCTGCGCCCTTGTTGCCACGTTCTTCCTTGTCGACCTGGACAATGACTTCCTGGCCTTCTTTCAGAACGTCCTTGATGTTGACGCGGCCTTCAACCTGCTTGGAGAAGTACTCGCGGGAGATTTCCTTGAGGGGGAGAAAGCCGTGGCGTTCGGAGCCGAAGTCGACAAAGGCGGCTTCCAGGCTGGGTTCGACGCGGGTGATACGGCCTTTATAGATGTTGGCCTTTTTCTGCTCGCGGGCGCCGGACTCGATGTCCAGATCGTAGAGGCGTTGACCGTCTACCAGGGCGACACGCAACTCTTCGGGTTGAGTTGCGTTAATGAGCATTCTTTTCATGAAGTACCGTTGTGTTTCCAGAGCTATCCGGTCTACACGGTCACGGCACCTGCGACTCTTCAGTTGGGTGTCAGGTGTGTTTCTGTCATCGGCCAGGCCGAGGCGCAGAGTTCACATCGCCAACAACGTGGCGACAGTTCATTCTGTTACTGCGTACAGAGAAACTGCTTCAGGACTCCCTGCCTTGCGGTCTGGCGGGGCGTGGCAGCGGGTTGGCTGCCGGGTGGGGCCTGGGGCGTCTACGCAAGGTCTGCGGATGCCGATAGGGCCTTAATGCCTGCGCGCCGGAGCGCTATTGCAGGGAATCCGTGGGGAGGAATCAGCTGGACTGGGGACGGGGACACGCTGGTTGGCAAGTGTCTACGCTCGTCACATGATCCTGAGGCTGTGCATCTCCACCTAAACACTTACCCATCTGAATCGGGTGCCGCTCCGTACATTGAACGGAAGCGGGTTAATGTTCTGGTCGCCCGTGGGCGCTCAGTTGTTCAAACACAGGGCCTGTCGACGTTTTGAGTTCTGCTTGCTGCGTCAGGCCGCCGTGCGGTTGTTTCTGGGGGTGGCAGGCCGTTGTATGGTCTGAGTTCCCCGGCTGCAGAATCGGCAGCTCGCCGGACTATAGCAGCATTTTTTAAGTGCTTCAATTGCATGAAAAATTGTATGATGCGCCGATGAAAAACACCGCTCCAGACCTTCCCGCTCAGGTTCAATTCGACCATATCTCCGCCGACCAGGCGGGGCAGCGGATCGATAATTACCTGATTACGCGCCTTAAAGGTGCGCCCAAAACCCTCGTTTACCGCATTCTGCGCAAGGGCGAGGTGCGGGTGAACAAGGGCCGAGTCAAGCCCGATTACCGCTTGCAGGCAGGTGATCAGCTGCGCATTCCGCCGGTTCGCCTGCCGGCGCCGGACGAGCCGGTGCTGGTGGGGCAGGGCATTTTGAATGCGCTTGAGCAGAATATTCTGTTCGAGGACAAGGGCTTGATCGTGGTCAACAAGCCGGCCGGGCTGGCAGTGCACGGTGGCAGTGGTCTGCATTTCGGGGTGATTGAGGCGATGCGTCAGTTGCGTCCTGATTGTCCACAGCTGGAGCTGGTGCACCGGCTTGATCGCGATACCTCCGGCTGCTTGATGATAGCCAAGAAGCGCAGTGTGCTGCGTCACCTGCACGCCGCGCTGCGCGGTGATGGGGTCAACAAGCGCTACTGGGCGCTGGTGCGTGGGCGCTGGCCGGGCTCCACCAAGAAAGTGCATGCACCATTGCAGAAAAACAACCTGCGGTCGGGCGAGCGCATGGTAGAGGTTGATCCGGCAGGTAAGGAAAGTCTGACCGTGTTTAGTGTGCTGCAGCGTTTTGGTGATCGCGCCACGCTGGTTGAGGCGCGGCCCATTACCGGGCGCACTCATCAGATTCGTGTGCACGCCAAGCACGCCGGTCATCCGATTGGTGGTGACCCTAAATACGGTGATGATGAGTTTTCCCGAGAGCTGCGCGAGCTGGGCGGTAAGCGACTGTTCCTGCATGCGCGCTCGCTGGCGGTGACGCTGGCCGATGGCGAAGCGCTGGAAGTGCAGGCTGAACCGGGCCCCATGTGGGACGAGACGTTGCGCAGGTTGGCCGTCCATGTCGATTGATACGCTTATTTTTGACTGGGACGGCACTCTGGCCGACTCGATAGGTCACATCGTCAGCACCATGCAGAGCGCTGCCGTGGCGGTTGGTTTGCCGGTGCCCAGTGATGAGGCGGTCAAGGGTATTATCGGCCTTGGTCTGCCGGAGGCGGCTGCGGTGCTGTTTCCGCAGCGTCCTGATCTGGCCGTGCCGGTGGTTGATGCTTACCGTGACATCTACTTGAGCGATGATCAGCAGGCAGTGCCGTTGTTTGCCGGTGTTCGGCAGGCGCTGGATGAGTGGCGCGAGCAGGGTTATCTGCTGGCTGTTGCCACGGGCAAGGGGCGTCGCGGTCTGAATCGAGTGTTGGGTCAGCATGATCTGCTGGATTATTTTGACGCAACCCGTTGTGCTGACGAGACTGTCAGCAAGCCGGATCCGGCCATGCTGCACCAGATATTGAAGCAGCTGGGGCGAGGTGCCGGCGCGGCGGTTATGGTTGGTGATAGCAGTTTTGATGTTCAGATGGCGCATAACGCAGGCATGCGTGCGGTGGCGGTTAGCTATGGCGCGCAATCGCGTGCTCAACTGGAGCAGCTGACGCCAGCGGTGTGTGTGGACAGGTTTGTCGAGCTTGCGCCCTGGTTGTCTGGGCAGCGGGCAGGGTCGCGTGGTATCGCGTTGGAGAGAGTTTGATGGATCAGGATCGCTGGACGGAAGGCAGGATGGTGTCGGGTGAGCAGCGCCGTGAGGCCAAGGAAGATGCCAAGGCGTGGAAACTGTTGGAAAAAACGCTGACCGCCTCGCTACAGGAACAGCGTCGTTCCCGTCGCTGGGGAATCTTTTTCAAAACGCTGACCTTTATATACCTGTTTGTTGCGCTCTTGCTTATCTCGCCGCTAGGTAAGATGGGGGCGGCAACCAGCGTTGGGCCGCATACCGCTGTGATTGAGGTGCGCGGTGTGATTGCGGATCAGGAAGAGGCCAGTGCCGACAACCTGGTTGGGGCGCTGCGCGAGGCGTTCGAGGACGAAAACACTCAGGGTGTGGTGCTGCGCATCAATAGCCCGGGTGGTAGTCCGGTGCAGTCTGGCTACGTCTATGACGAGATTAAGCGCCTGCGTGCCCTGCATCCGGATATCAAGGTGTATGCCGTGATCACCGACCTCGGTGCCTCCGGTGCCTATTACATTGCCTCGGCGGCTGATGAAATTTACGCGGACAAGGCCAGCTTGGTGGGTTCTATTGGTGTGACGGCCGCCGGCTTTGGCTTTGTCGATACGCTGGAGAAGCTTGGTGTCGAGCGGCGCACATACACAGCCGGCGAGCATAAGGCGTTTCTTGATCCTTTCCAGCCGGAGAAGCCGGAGGAGAAGGCGTTCTGGCAGCAGGTGCTCAATACCACCCATCAGCAATTCATTGATAGCGTGAAGGCGGGGCGTGGTGATCGCCTGAAGGAAAATCCGGATCTGTTCAGTGGTCTGGTGTGGTCGGGTGAGCAGGCGCTGGAGCTTGGTCTGGTCGACGGGTTGTCCAGCACCTCTGCGGTAGCGCGTGACGTGATTGGTGCAGAGGAATTGGTGGACTTTACCCGTCAGGAGTCGCCGCTGCAGCGTTTCACTCGTCAACTGGGCGCCAGTATGGGGGCTGAACTGGCTACCCGTATCGGCCTGGATGGCCCACAGCTGCGCTGATCAGGGTATCTGAACACCTTCTGCGGCCAGCATGGCGCGCAGGCGGATGAGCGGTAGCCCGATCAGGCTGTTTGGGTCGTCTCCCTGCATGCGTTCGATCAGGGTGATGCCCAGGCCTTCGGACTTGAAGCTGCCGGCACAATCGTAGGGCTGTTCACTGCGCAGGTAGCGCTCAATTTCGTCGCTTGTTAGTGAGCGAAAGGTGACGTGATAGGGTTCGACGATGGCCTGGCCTTGTTTGCTGGCGCTGTTGTAGAGATACAGCGCAGTGGAAAAGGTAAGGGTGCGTCCGCTGCTGCGGGTCAGCTGATCAGCTGCGCCGGCGTGGTCGCGCGGCTTGCTGACAGGCTCGCCGTCCAGCAGGACAACCTGGTCCGAGCCGATGATCAGGTGAGCAGGGTAACGCTCGGCCAAGGCTTGTGCCTTGCTGCGGGCCAGGCGCTCGGTCAGGCTGGCCGCGGACTCGAAGGGCTGCGGTGTCTCGTCAATGTCCGGCGCCGCGCACTCGAAGGTGAGTTGCAGGCGTTCGAGCAGGGCTTTGCGGTAGATTGAGCTCGAGGCGAGGACGAGTGGCAGCATGGCGGCTCTCCGGTTGATTGGGCGCCCATGGTAGCGGCTTCTGTGGACGCTTTGCGAGCCGCCGAATGGCAAGCGATAGGGTCTAAATAGTTTTGACAGGCGGGGCGTGTCCCCCTAGAATTGCGCGCTTATGTCTGGAACCATACCCCCGCACATTGAGCCGCTCCGGCTGGTAGACCGCAGAATCACGCTGGAAGGCGTGGTGAAGACGTCCAGTCTTGGGCGTTTGGCTGCACTGCTGGATGCGCCGACGGGCGATGTACAGGTCGAGCTGTACTTCTCTCGTGACGAACAGGGTATCGCCACCATGCACGGCCGCTATCAGGTAGATGCACCTTTGGTGTGTCAGCGTTGCCTGGAGCAGGTTGTGGTGCCGATCGACAGTGAATGTGATGTGGGATTTGTAAAAAGCGACGAGGCTGCCAAACAGCTGCCGCGTCGGTATGAACCGGTTTTTGTGGGTGAGGAGCCTCTCGATCTGTTTGCGCTGATCGAAGACGAGCTGCTGCTGGCGCTGCCAGCAGTGCCGATGCATCCGCCACAAACATGTCAGCATCCGCCAGGGTATCGCCCTGAGACGGCGGAGCTGGAGGAAAAGTCTGAGAAGCCTAATCCTTTCAGCGTGCTGGCCAATTTAAAACGCGATACCTGAGCTTAGGAGCTTATTAGTCATGGCTGTTCAGCAGAACAAAAAGTCCCGTTCCGCACGCGGCATGCGTCGTTCCCACGATGCGCTGTCCTCCGCTGCCTTGTCTGTCGACAAGACCACTGGTGAAACTCATCTTCGTCACCACGTTTCTCCTGACGGTTTCTACCGTGGTCGTCAGGTAGTGAACAAGGACAACGACGAATAAGTTTTGTCCGCGTCAATCCGCATTGCGATTGATGTGATGGGCGGGGACCGCGGTCCCCGCTGCATTGTCTCCGCTGCCCTGCGCAGCCTCTCCCTGTATCCCTCCCTGCATATCACTCTGGTTGGCGCTGCCGATAGCGTTGAGCCGTTGCTGACACCTGCCGATCTTGCCTCCGGGCGGATTGTCATGCGGCCTGCCCGCGAACAGATTCTTGCTGATGACCCGCCTGCCAGCGTGCTGCGTGGCAAACCTGATGCGTCCATGCGCGTGGCCCTGCAGCTGGTGCGCGACGGCGAAGTGGACGGCTGTCTGAGTGCTGGCAATACCGGCGCGCTGATGGTGCTTGCGCGCTCGGTGCTGGGTACGCTCGATGGTGTGCGGCGGCCGGCGATCATGGCGGCCTTGCCGGTGTCCGGCAAGCTTTGCCATGTGCTGGATCTGGGTGCCAATGTCGATTGTCCGGCCGAGCAGCTGTTCGAGTTTGCGCTCATGGGCTCGGCAGCCGCGGCGCAGCTGAGCGGTAACCCTGCGCCGCGAATCGCCTTGCTCAATATTGGTAGTGAAACCCACAAGGGCAATCGTCAGGTACGCGACGCGGCCAGCCTGTTGGCATCTTGCGGTCAGCTCAATTACATCGGGCACATTGAGGGCGACGGGCTGTTTCGTGGGGAGGCCGATGTGGTGGTGTGCGATGGGTTTGTGGGTAATGTGCTGCTGAAAGCGAGCGAAGGGTTGGCGCGCTATCTACAGGGTGAGTTGCGCGCGGCTGTTGCCGGTAGCCGGCTGCTACGCTGGTTGGCACCGCTGGTGTTGCATGCAACCCGCGGCGTGCGCGAGCGGCATGATCCGGGTCGCTACAACGGCGCGAGTCTGCTGGGCCTGCGCGGTGTGGTGATGAAAAGTCATGGTGCGGCGGATGAGGCGGCGATGGTGGCGGCCATTGGGCACACGATGCGTGCCTGCGAGGTGCGGCTGCCGGAGCGTATTGCCGGCTGTGTACAGGAATATCGGGCCACGCTGTGACCTTGGTCGAGGGTAGGGCATCCAAAAAACCAGTTAGGGTCTGTTGCTGCCTCGCGCCCCTGCCTGCCGCAGCCTGTAAGGTGGCTGGTCAGTCAGTGAAAAGCGTGGCGTGGTCTAAACCGTAAACTCTGCAATCTTTTGATAACAGGATGATGATATGACGTATTCCCTCGGCTTTGTTTTCCCCGGTCAGGGTTCGCAGTCGGTTGGCATGCTTGGTGAGCTGGCTGAACAGCACGCCGTCATCAAGAACACCTTTGCCGAAGCCTCTGATGCGTTGGGCTATGATCTGTGGGCGCTGAGCCAGAATGGCCCCGAGGCAGATCTGAATCGCACTGATCGCACTCAGCCGGCTATCCTGACTGCATCGGTAGCGCTCTGGCGCCTGTGGTGTGAGCAGTCCGCCGCGCGCCCCGATTTTGTCGCGGGTCACAGCCTGGGTGAGTATTCGGCGTTGGTTGCTGCCGGCGTGCTGAAATTCGCCGACGCCGTTCGCCTGGTCGAGCGTCGTGGTCAGTTGATGCAGCAGGCCGTACCCGAAGGGCAGGGCAGCATGGCCGCCATTCTGGGGCTGGAAGATCAGCAGATTATCGACCTGTGCGCTGCAGCGTCTCAGGGTGAGGTGGTCAGTGCAGTGAACTTTAATGCCCCCGGCCAGGTCGTTATTGCCGGCCAGGTGGCGGCGGTTGAGCG
>DBHE01000267.1:22989-26255 GCA_002296055.1 Pseudomonadaceae bacterium UBA836 | reverse complement strand
CTTGCCGGCGACCAGGCGGTCACCAGCGGGGACCGATACAGTACGCAAATTGCGCCCGGATTGGACCCCGTTCACACTGATACACCGCATTCACACGATGAATAACACGCTGACACTCACAGCGTTGGCAGCGGCTCCCCCAGCTGCCACTCGGCAGCAGCGCGCTGCGCTCGCTTGACCTCACTGGCCGACAGGTCTTCGGCAACGATGTCACGGGCGTTACGGGCACCCTCAACACCTTGGCCGGCACACAGGGCAAACAGCATGTAGGCCATCGGCGCATTTACCGGTGTACCTTCGCCGTTCATGTGCATAATCGCCAGGTTGAACATAGCGTTACCTTCCCCCTGACTGGCGGCCTTGCCATACCAGTGAATGGCCAACTGGTTGTCTTCCGGCGTGCCCTCGCCCTCATCATGCATGATGGCTAGGTTATATTGCGCGTTAACTTCGCCCTGTTCAGCAGCAGCGGTATACCAGCGGATAGCCGCCTGGTTGTCTTCCGGGGTGCCCTCACCTTCGTCATACATCAGGGCCAGATTGTACTGGGCACTGGCATGGCCCTGCTCGGCTGCAAAGGTGTACCAGTTGATGGCTTCAGCATCGTCTACCTTGGTGCCTTCACCTTCGTCGTACATCAGCGCCAGGTTGTACTGCGCATCGGCATGGCCCTGCTCGGCCGCCTTGCGGTACCACTCGATGGCACGGCGGTCATCCACCGGCACGCCTTCGCCTTCGTCATACATGATGGCCAGGTTGTATTGCGCAGACGCATCGCCTTGTTCGGCTGCCGCGGTATACCAGCGCACCGCCTCCAGATCGTCCATGGCAACGCCTTCGCCCTGGTCATAGAGCAAGGCGAGGTTGTACTGAGCGTCTGAGTGCCCCTGCTGCGCCGCCTGCAGGTACAGCTCGGCGGCGCGCTTGTCGTTAACCGGAACGCCTTCACCCTCGTCATACATGATGGCCAGGTTGTACTGGGCATCCGCGTGTCCCAGCTCCGCCGCGCGCTGATACCAGTCGATGGCCTTAAGGTCGTCTACCGGTACACCCTCGCCTTCGTCGTACATCAACGCCAGGTTGAACTGCGCTGCGGCGTGGTCCTGTTCAGCAGCCTTGGTATAGAACTCGATCGCCTTGAGGTCATCCAGCTCGACGCCCTCGCCCATGTCATACATATAAGCAACCGAGAACTGGGCGGCTGCGTCTCCTTGCTCGGCAGCCTCACTGTAAAGCTCAAATGCCTTGGCATAGTCCTGCTCTACGCCGTCGCCATCGTAGTAGCGCTGAGCAAGTTCACGCTGCGCGGAGGCATCGCCGCCCAATGCCTGCTTGACCCACTGGGCTAGCTGATCACTCAGATCGGCGCGTTTCTCGTATTCGGGGGCTGCCTGCAACGGCATGGATAGCAAGACACCAGTAAAACCCAGTGCCAGCAAAGAGGGTGCTCTCATGAAAAAACCTTCCCTGTAGCTTTGGTATGGCCGCGCGGAGCACGGCAGGGGTGGCAAATGATAACGGAATCGCCGCGCCTGAGCAGGTTAGCGATGGCACACAGCGGCGTCTTCGCCAACCAGTTCACGCACAGACTCGTCAGCACCCGGGCCGGCAACCACCTCGACGTCCCATGCCTTTAAAGGCTGGCCCTTGGCCGATAGAACCTCAGCGCCGCGGATGGGCAGGCCGGTGCTTTTCTCAAGCAGCAGCATGCGGTCGCCCTTGCCATTGGGTCGCCACTTCTCGCCCCACTGCATAAGGCTAATGATGACCGGATACAGGTCCATACCTGCCGGTGTCAGGCGATATTCAAATGAGCGACCATCGGCCGCCGAAGGGACTTTCTGCAGCACGCCAGCCTCGGTGAGCTTCTTCAGCCGAGCACTGAGCACACTGCTGGAGATGTCCAGCTGACGCTGGAAGGCATCAAAGGTGCGCATGCCATGGAAGGCATTGCGCAAAATAAGCAGCGACCACCACTCACCGATGATCTCGGCGGTTTTCACAACACTGCAATCAATGTGGCTGGTCGACATGGATACTCCAGAGAAACCGCTGCCCGGCGGGCCGGGCAGCGAAACAGCTTACAGCATGGACTGCAGACGCTCGCGAATGATGCCTTCAGCCTGCTTCATGATGCGCTCGATCAGGTCCTCGCAGCTGGGGATGTCGTGAATCAGACCAGCAACCATACCGCAGGACCAGGCGCCCAGATCCATCTCACCGTTCTGCATGATGCGCGGGTACACGCCAGCAACTTCATCGATGATGTCGGCAAAGGTCAGCTTGTCACCCAGCGCCTTCTCTTTCTCGACAATGCGCTCAACAGCCGCGTTGTTCAGCACGCGCTCGGTGTTACGCAGCGGACGCATGACCAGGCGGGTGTCCAGCTCGGAAGCCGCAACGATGGCCTGCTTCACGTTCTCGTGAACCGGCGCCTCTTTGGTGGCAATAAAGCGCGTGCCCATGTTCATGCCCTCGGCACCCAGCGCCATGGCCGACACCAGCGAGCGGCCGTCTGCCATGCCGCCGGAGGCTACGAAGGGGATTTCCAGCTCTTCAGCCGCACGCGGCAGCAGGATCATGTTCGGGATATCGTCTTCACCCGGGTGACCACCACACTCGAAACCGTCAACGGATACCGCGTCGCAACCGATGGACTGGGCTTTCAGCGAGTGACGCACGGAGGTGCACTTGTGAATGACCTTGATGCCGGCATCTTTCAACGCAGGCATGTATTCCTGCGGGCTGCGGCCAGCGGTCTCGACAATCTTCACACCGCCTTTGACGATGGCATCGATGTAGCCCGGGTAATCCGGGGCATTGACGGTCGGCAGGAAGGTCAGGTTAACGGCAAACGGCTTGTTGGTCAGCTCGCGGCACTTGGCAATTTCGTTGGCCAGGTCAGCCGGGGTCTTTTGGGTCAGACCGGTGATGGTGCCCAGACCGCCAGCGTTGGAGACAGCGGCAGCCAACTCGGCAAAGCCCACCCAGTGCATGCCGCCCTGAATAATCGGGTGCTCAATGCCAAACAGTTCTGTAATGCGTGTTTTCACGTTGATTTCGCCTCTTGCGGGGGTGTGATGGGTCGCGCGCGTCGACCGGCTATTTAGCTTCGGATAGAGAAGCTAAATTCATCCACCACGAAAAGCAAGTAATCCCTCCCGCGCACGGCGTGGCCATATACCGTGCAAAAAGCCCCCTGAATACCCGGCCTACAACCGAAACCCGCTGTGCGCATGGCAGTACATGCGTTGCTGCGCAGACGC
>DBHE01000267.1:0-22599 GCA_002296055.1 Pseudomonadaceae bacterium UBA836 | reverse complement strand
ATCGAACCGCGGCGATAGTTGCGGCAGAAGCTGCCGGTATCAATCACACCGTTGTGATACTCGTAGCGCGTTTTCCAGCGACTACGCTGACGCCGTGCATCGCGCCAGTCGAAGGTAGCGGTTGCACTGCCAGTTGGCCTGTCAGCCGCTCGGCGCTCGGTACTGGGCTGGCCTGCTCGCGACAAGATATGACGCGACTCCAAAATGTTATCCGGCTGACGCGCAACATAGTTTTGGTCATTGAATTCTGTTTGCTTTTGCTCGGCAGCAGGCGGGGTCATCGCCAACGCATTCTCGGCTGCAGACTCGCGCAACTTGGCCTCAACAATGGCGTCGTAATCCGGCCTTACGTCAACCTGCTCCGGCGCGGCTGGCTGCGGCGGAGCTGCTACCGGCGCCAAGCCGGCGACAGCCTCAGGCGGAGGCTGGTACTGCCCCCATGCCCACCATCCTCCTGCACAACCCAGCAACAGCAAAAACCCTATCCCCACGCGATCCATGCTCCCTTCCCCTCAGGTACGTCCTGCAGGCAGGGTGCAAGAAAGGCCTTTCCGGCAACAGCCCAGCAGGTCAGCCGCGTGAACGAGCGCAAAACTCGCAGAGCTGATTGCCACACTAGGGAGCGCTCTGCCGCTGGGCGCAGCGGTATAGAGTCGAGCTGGCACGTTGACGACAACGCCCCGAATCAAGGGGCAAGTGCCCAGCCAGAGCGGCTATGCGTCAGCAAATACCGGCCAACGCCCGACCACCCTGCCCGCCCGCACGGCGAGCACATCACCAAACTGAAGCAGTACCGCCTCGCTTTGCGTGGGGCGCAAGAACACTAGATCATCTACCTGCAGCGCCGTCTCCGCCGGCGCCAGCAAGACCTGCTGATTCGAACTGGTGCCATACAGCCCGCTTGCTTTGAGTCCGACAGGCGATACGGGGTCGGCCAGCCAGTTGCCGCCATAGATAAACAGCGCCTGCTTACCACGCCCGGCCAACCGCGAGATAAGTGCTGGCAGCCGCCCTGCCCCCGGCAGCGTGAAAGCGCCAGCCGTTTTGAGCACCGGCGTGGCGATGAACAGAGCCGGCAGGTGCCCGGCCAGGCTTGGCAGATCAAAGTGGGTCGGTTTGAGCAGGCCGCTGCCAAGCGCCAGCTCGTTGCTGACCTGCTCCTGCTCGTGCAGTCGATAGGTTGGACTGCCAGCGGTGTTGAGCGTCAGCGGCGGCTGACCGTCTGCGGCCAGTGCCTGGGCCCAGAGCGCCGGCGCCTCACGCTGCACCTGCTGCACCCGGGCCTGATAGGTAGCCATCGCCTGCGCCAGCAAGCGTTCGGGCTCGCCAAACAAACGGGGCAGCATCATCACGTGCGGCTCGTAGCCCATAAAGCCGGTAAACCTCAGGTGCTGCGGGTGCTGCGCGATACGCTGCAGAAGCGCACTGAGCATCAATGCGCCCGCGCGGCCTTGAGGCACACCGCCCCGGTGCAGGCCGACATCCAGCTCCAGATTCACGTTAAGCCGCAACCCCAGCCGCTGCGCCAGCCCCAGATACTGTTCAAGCCGCTCGGGCGAGTCGATCAGCCACTGTAACTGGCGCTGCGGCTCAAAGTCGCCCGTAAGCGATTGGTAGAACCGCTCCACCAGCGCCACCGGCATTGGCTTGCCAAGCAGAATGTCGGCATCCGGCCAATGCCGGGCATCCAGCGTGAGAAACGGCTGATGAAAGGACATCAGCCGCCGCGTACCGGCGCGGCGGGCGATGTAATCCAGCAGCTCAAACGACGGCAGGGACTTTTCCACCAGCCGCAGCGCCTTACCCGCACGCGCCGCAAAGGCCACGGCCTGATCGATATTGTGATCCAGGTCAACGATCAGGCGGGGGCGCAGCTCGCCCTCCTCAAGCAGCGCTGCCTGCAACTGGGCAAAATAGGCATCGTGGATAGTCATGGCAGCACCAGCAGCTTGCGCAAATGGTCGTTGAGCATGCGCCCCTGCGGATCCAGCCGCTCACGCACGCGGGCAGCGTCGTCCCAGCGCGGATACAGCTCGGCCAGCCGCGCCGCATCCAGCGAATGCAACTTGCCCCAATGCGGACGCCCGCCGTACTTCCAGAAGATAGGCTCGACCAGATCAAACAGCGGCCGGTGATCAGCGCAAACATGCTGGTGAATCGAGATGGACGCACTGTCGCGCTCATAAAACGGCGACAGCCAGACATCGTCCGCTGCCACCGTGCGGTATTCCAGCGGGAACAACGTACGCAGAGATGAACGCTTGACCGTCGTCATCACCTCTTCCACACATTCAAGGCCGCGCGCCAGCGGCAGCTCGTATTCCATTTCATTAAAACGCGACGCGCGCGAGCTGGGGAATATCTCGTGCGAACGCCCAACGCGGCGCACCTCCGAGTGCAGCGCGGTCAGCAGCCGCTGCATCCAGGCGTCCGCCCCGGCCACCCCGTGGGCAATGCGCGAGGTGATATTCAGCACCTTGTCGACCGGCAGATTAAAGCGCGGTTTGGGCGTTGGCGGCGCAGTCGACTCGTTCAGTACCTTCACCAGCGCCTTGTCGGTGCGAAAGAACGCCCAGAACTCGGCGTGGCGGTTGTCCCGCGCCAATTGCTCAAAGCGGCTGAGCACTTCAGGCAGCGGCAGCAGATATTCGCGCTCGGCCAGTTGATAACGTGCGCGGTTCTGCAGCGTGATACGGGTCACTATGCCCAGCGCGCCAAGGGAGGTGGCGCCCGCCTGCAGGATCTCGGGGTGGGTCTCGCTATCGGCATCAATCACCTGGCCGCCGGGCGTCACCAGGCGCAAGCCTCGCACCTGCGCCGAGAAAGACCCAAGCCCCAGCCCGGTGCCGTGGGTAGAGGTGCCGCAAGCACCGGCCAACGACTGGGCGTCGATATCGCCCTGATTAATCAGCCCCTGCCCCAGCGGCCAGAGCAGCGGCCCCAACGCGTGCAGCGGCGTGCCCGCCATCGCCGTCGCGGTCAACCGCCCGGCGTCGTGGGAAACCAACCCGCTTAACTGGTCAAGGGCAACAAGGTTCTCAGAGGTCTGACACAACGCACTGAACGAATGCCCCGCCCCGGTGACCCGCACCTCACCAGTCGAACCCTGCAACAGCGCAACCAGCTCCTCCTCACTGCCCGGCCGCCACCAGCGCGCAGGCGCCGATTGCTGCAACCCCGACCAGTTGCGCCACACCGCCCCAGACTCCGCCATATCGCCTCCTTGTCATTACCCCGGCACTCGGCCAGGGACGCAGTACACTGCCGCGTTGAACTGATCATTACGCGCAAAGGGATTGTGAACAAGGGGCCAATCAGGACAGACAAGGCGGCATAAAGCCGATCGCGGGAGCGTTCTGGTACTGCAGAAGATTTCGGGGTACACCTTGCGCAGGACTACCTGCCAGAAGCGTTTAGTCTGAACTCTTTCGACACTTTTTCGACATTTTCCAAAGCCGAAAAAGAAAAACCCCTGAAATCCTAACGAAATCAGGGGTTTATCTATCGCGTCTGGCGGAGAGAGAGGGATTCGAACCCTCGATACGCGATTAACGTATACACACTTTCCAGGCGTGCTCCTTCAGCCACTCGGACACCTCTCCGGATCTCGGCGAACAGGCGACCCTGTTACCGAGGCGCGCTAATGTACCGAAACACCCGCCCTTTGGCAAACCCTTTTTCCATGTATTTCAGCCACTACGGCGGCTTACCGGCAAGACTCGCCAGTCATGATTTAGTTGGTAAACTGCCAGACCTCTGCTGCGGCATTGAGGCCGCGTGACTTCTAGTTGAGGACTTTCTGATGAGCGAGCTGGTTTCCTATCGTTTCGCCGACGGCGTTGCCCACCTGAGCCTGGACAACGGCAAGGTCAATGCCTTGTCGCCCGACATGATCGCAGCGATCAACGCAGCGCTGGACCAGGCCGAAAAGGACCGCGCGGTAGTGGTGCTGAGCGGCAAGCCGGGCATTTTTTCCGGTGGTTATGACCTGAAAGTGATGACCTCCGGGCCGGACGCAGCCAAGGCGCTGGTAGCCTCTGGCTCGACCCTGTCGCGCCGCATGCTGTCGCACCCCTATCCGATCGTTGCCGTGTGCACCGGCCACGCGATTGCCAAGGGCGCCTTCCTACTGCTGTCTGCCGATTACCGCGTGGGCGTAGCCGGACCGTTCAAGATTGGCCTGAACGAAACCGCCATCGGCATGACCATGCACCACGCTGGTATCGAACTAGCCCGCGCACGCCTGACGCCGGCCGCCTTTGGGCGCGCTGTCATCAATGCCGAAATGTTCGCCCCGGAAGAGGCCGTGCAGGCAGGCTTCCTGGACAAGGTGGTCGCGGCCGAGGAGCTGGAAGCGGCCGCCATGGCCAAAGCGCAGGAGTTGGCAGCGCTGAACATGACCGCCTTCCGCCAGACCAAGGTCAAGTCGCGCAAAGCCTATCTCGAGCTGCTGGATGCCTGCATCGAGCTGGACCGTCAGCACGACCTGAGCTGACAGCCGCAGATTGATCAGTAAGCCCTTGGTGGGGACTGCGCCAGCGTCACAGATGCAGTAGTCTGATGCTCTGTTTATCGCGGAATAGTCCCCCACCATGGATTCAGTCACACAGCTTGTTCTCGGCGCCTCGATCCAGGGCGCAATGCTTGGTCGTTGGCAAGGTCGCAAGGCCTTACTGTACGGCGCAGCCTTGGCCACCCTGCCCGACATGGATGTGCTGATTGATTACGGCGACGCCGTCGCCGACATGACCTACCACCGTGGCTTCAGCCACTCGCTGTTTGTCCTGGCTGCGCTCGCTGCTGTACTCACCTGGCTGATTCGAAAGCGCTGGCCCGATGCGGGTTACAGCGGCAGACGGCTGTTTGCGACGCTGGCACTGGTGCTGTGCACTCACCCGCTGCTGGACAGCTTTACCACCTACGGCACGCAACTATTCTGGCCGTTAACCACGCCGCCAGTGGCTATTTCCTCAATCTTTATTATCGACCCGTTGTACACCGTGCCGCTGCTGCTTGCGGTGCTGGTGGCGCTGATCATCGGTTTGGGCCGCCACGGCCGTCGCTGGCAGTGCGCAGCGCTGGTGTTAAGTAGCCTCTACCTGAGCAGCACGCTGGTCGGCAAGACGATGGCAGAACACCGTTTGCACATCGCACTGGCCGCCCAGGAGGTGCACGCCGACTCGGTTTTCAGCACTCCAACACCGTTCAACACCCTGCTGTGGCGAGTCATGGCGGTGGATGGCGATACCTATTACGAAGGCCTTACCGGCTGGCTGGACCACCAACCACTGACCCTGACGGCACTGCCTCGCAACAGCACGGCGGCGGCCCAGGCACTGGTCAACTCACCCCAGGACCAGCGCCTGCGCTGGTTTACCGGCGACCGCTTACGCTACGACCTGATCAACGGACAGTGGGTCGCGACCGACCTGCGCCTAGGCATGAGCGGCTACCACCCGTTCCGCTTTGCGCTGGCTAACGAGGAAGGCGACGGGCAAACGCAGCTGATTGAGCACACCGAACTCTGGCCGGCCCGCAGGCCAGACGCCTCCACCCTGCGACTGCTGGCCGAACGCGCATTGGATGCAGCCACGCCGCTGTCACTGGCAGAGCTAGCTCAACCGCTGGGCGAGCCCGCAGTTAATCAACCGCAGTGATGAGCTGACTGACTGTCCGCTGCCCGGCGGCTTCTGCGATAATTGCGGTTTTGCCGGGAAGGAGCAGGAAGATGTCGGGGCCGTCGCCAAACAGCAGTACCGCAGCCAGTCGCCGGGTGGCGATGAGTGCTGCGCTGATGGCGATTTTTACCACCATCTTCGCCAGCAACGTACCCACCCCCTTGTACGCGGTGTGGCAGGCAAAGATGGGCTTTTCATCGACAGCGCTTACTGCCGTGTTCTCCATCTATGTATTGGGCGTCGTGTTAACCCTGCTGACGCTGGGCTCACTGTCAGACAAGATCGGCCGGCGCCAGATGATGGTGCCGGGGCTGCTGTTCATCATGGCCGGTGCGGTGATGTTCATCTTGGCCAACGACATCTACGGCTTGGGGGCCGCCCGGGTGCTGACCGGCATCGGCACCGGCATAGTCACAGGTGCCTCCTCGGCCGCACTGGTGGAGCTGGAGCCGAACGACAACTGGACCCGGGCAGCCACGCTGTCGGCGCTGTTTTTCACGCTCGGCGCGTTTGCCGGCCCTACCGTCAGCTCGCTGATGCTCGGGCTGGGAGAGGCCGCGCTCACCTGGCCCTTTGCGGTAACGCTGCTCCTGGGTAGCGGCACGGTGGCAATGTTGCTGTTTGCGCCCTGGCCCGCAGATATTGGCCAGCGGCACCCGGAGTTTCGCTGGCGCGCCTGGCGCCCCACCACCATCAAGGTGCCGCGCGAGATGCTGGGGGCGTTTATCTTTGCCGCAGCCGCCATTTGCCTGGCCTGGTCCACCGGCAGCTTGTACGCGTCACTCGGCCCATCGCTGGCAACCAAGCTGGTAGGCATCGATGACCGTACCAAGGCGGGCCTCTTTGCTGCCGGCTGGCAGCTGATGGCTGGCGTCAGCCAGTTCGCCTGCAAACGCCAACCTTTGGACCGCCTGCTGTTGGTCGGCCCCAGCACCTTGATTCTGGGCCTGGGCGTGATGGCAGCAGCAGTGATCTACAGCTCACCGTGGCTGTTTACCCTGGCCACTTTGGCAACGGCCAGCGGCGCTGGCGCCACCGGCGTGGTAGGCATTGCCTCCATCAGCAATACTGCACCGGTTGATCAACGCGGCAGCATCAACTCGGCGTTTTACCTGATGGCCTACCTGACCATGGCATCGGTCGTACTGGGCGTGGGTTTTGTCAGCGATATGATCGGCTTTGCCCCCACGGTACTGGGCTTCACAACTATCATCTCCTGCGCAGCCCTGACCCTGATGCTGGTGGCCATTCGCAGCAAGCGAGTTTCGCTCTGGTAATCAGCCGAGCAGCCACCAGCGCCAGAGAAAGAACACCAGCATGCTGCCAAAGATGGTCAGCAGCAGGTTGCGACTGAACGCGGCGATCAGCACCGCCACGATGCCCCCAACCAGGTAGGCATTGTCCAGCGTCAGCTCCAGCCCTTTACCGCTCGGCATAAGCATGGCTGGCACGATGATCGCAGTCAGCACCGCCACAGGTACATATCCCAATGCCTGCTGTATCAGCGGACTGAAACGCACGCGGTCACCCACCGCAAACAGCGTATAGCGGATGGCGAAGGTAATGCTGGCCATGCCTAGCAGCAGTGCTACCTCAAACTGACTCATTGGCCACCTCCTTTACCGGCTGGGCCGCCAGCCAGCGTTCAGCCAGCACGCCGGCAGTCACGCCCGCCAGCGCGGCCAGCATCAAACCCAGCTTCCAGGGCAGGTCATAGGCCAGCACTGCCACCGCCCCGGCGCTCACCGCGGCCAACAGCATCGGGCGGGTACGCAGCAGCGGCACCACGATGCCGGTAAAGGTGGCCACCATTGCAAAGTCCAACCCCCAGTCGGCCAGCCCCGGCAGCGCGTTGCCCAGCAGCGCGCCAAGCAGCGTACAAACAAACCAGTTGCTGTACATCGCCAGGCAGGAGCCAAGGTAATACCAGTGCTTGAGTTCTTTGGGAGGGTGCGGGTCCAGGTAGTGGCGGTGCACCACAGCAAAGCTCTCGTCGGTCAGCCAGAACGCCAGCGGGATCTTCCAGCGCTGCGGCAAGTGGCGGACATGGGACATCAGGCTGGCGCTGTAGAGCATATGTCGCAGATTGACGATAAAGGTGGTCAGCAGCAACACCACCAGCCCCGCGCCGGAGGCGACCAGACTGACGGCAATGAACTGCGCCGAACCGGCAAACACCAGCGCCGACATCAACAGGGTGGCTGGCAGAGACAGCCCGCTGGCGACCGCCAGCGTGCCGAAGATAAGCCCGAACGGCAGCGCGCCGACCAGCATTGGGACAGTGTCACGCGCGCCGCGTAGCAGGGTTTGGGTTTTGGCAGACATAGGCAGCAGGCAGACCGGCAGTATCAAAACGATAAAACCTGCAGCCTATCCCGCCGCACCTCAGCAGAACAGATACAGCTACACGGCAACACCAGTACAAACTGTTACGTTCAGGCCTGGGAAGCATTGGTCAATTCCACACACCCTCTGCGAGTGCTCAAGCATGCAGATGCAAGGCGCGGTGTGCAGCCAATAGTGGTTCTATTGGCAAGCAGCGCAACACAGCAGGTGCATGCTTGGGCGCTCGCCCTACGGGGCGATCCGGCTGGCCCAGCCTGAGCGCCAGAGGAATGTGGAATTAACCAGTGCTTCCCAAGGCCACGTGACGACTGATCAGCGCGCGTAACGCGGCCGGCTTCACCGGTTTAGGCAGATAGGACAGCCCGGCCAGCGAGATCTCACTGAGCACATCCTGCCGTCCATCGGCACTGATCACCACGCCTGGCAGATCTGTACCCAGCTGCTCACGCAACCAGAGCATCAACTGGGTGCCGGTTTCACCATGATCCAGGTGATAATCGACCAGCACCAGCTCGGGCACAAACCCCTGCTGCAGTACCTGCAGCACTTCTGCCCGGTCGCGGGCTACTGCCACCCGGCACTGCCAGCGCCCCAGCAGGCTCTGCATACCGGCCAGGATGCTGGCCTCGTTGTCGATGCAGAGCACAGCGGCCCCGTCGACTGGCGGCGCCAGCTCGGCGCTGTTGGCCGCAGGGCGGACCACGCGCGGCGTGCTGGCCAGGGGTACCGTCACGCTGAAGACACTACCCTGCCCTGGCCACGAACGCACACTGAGTTCGTGGCCCAACACCCGACACAGGCCATCGGCAATCGCCAACCCCAGCCCCAGCCCCTTTTCAGCCTGGGTACGGTGACTGTCCAGGCGTTGGAACTCCTCGAAGATCAGTTGCAGCTTGTCGGTCGCAATACCCGGCCCCTGGTCCCAGACTTCGATACGCACGGCCCCGCGCAGGTGGCGCACCCCCAGCACCACGCGAGCTGCGCTGGCATAGCGGAAGGCATTGGTCAGGAAGTTCTGCAGCACGCGTCGCAACAAGCGCATGTCACTACGCACCCGTAACCGGCTGCCGTGCACCCGCAGGTCAATGCCCTGCTCAGCAGCCAGGGCGTTAAACTCGATACGCAACGGGTCAAACAGCTCGCTCAGGGCAAAATCACCCATCTCCGGCACCACTCGGCCGGCCTCAAGGCGAGAGATGTCCAACAAGTCGGAGATGAGTTCTTCGGCCGAACCCAGTGAGCTGTCCAGGTGCCGCACCAGCTCGCTCACCTCCGGCGCCAGCTCCTTCTGGTGAGCCAGCGACGCGGAAAACAGACGCGCCGCGTTGAGCGGCTGCATCAGATCGTGGCTGACGGCCGTCAGGAAACGGCTTTTCGACTGGCTGGCCCGTTCGGTTTGCGCCTGCGCCTGCAGTAACGCCTGATTCAGCTCCGACAGCTCGCGGGTGCGTTCATCAACCCGGCGCTCCAGTGACTCGTTAGCGTCCTGTAGTGCCTTTTCCGCTTCGCGAAACGCGGAGATGTCGGTGAAGCTCATAACAAACCCGCCGCCCGGCATCGGATTACCGATAATCTCGATGACGCTGCCATCGGGGAACATGCGCTCGGACCGGTGAGGCGTGCCCTGCTGCATCCAGGCAATGCGTTTGTCGACATGCATCTGCGGATCTCCAGGACCACAGAGACCACGCCGGGCATTGTGCAGGATGATGTCGGCGATTGGCCGACCAATGGAGATCAGGCCTTCCGGGTACTGGAACATCTCCAGATAGCGGCGGTTCCAGGCTACCAGGCGCAGCGACTTGTCGACCACACTGATGCCCTGGCTAATGTTCTCAATCGCACCCTGCAACAGGCCACGGTTGAACTGCAGCACCTCGGACGCCTCATCGACAATGCGAACCACATCGTCGAATTGCATGTCACGCCCTTCGATCGCTGCCTTCACCACCAGCCGCGCCGACGAGGCGCCAAGCACGCCAGCCAGCAAACGCTCGGTCAGAATAATCCAGCTCGAATCCGCGGTCTGGCTGCCCTGCAACGTACCGCCCTGGCGCACCGCATGGTGGCTGAAGGCAGCCTCGGCCCGCTCCTCGCCAACAAAACGGGCAGCCAGCTCCAGCAGATCATCCACCCGCACCCGCAGCAACACCTTGCCCAGGCCGTCAATGCGCGGCTCGGCGTCCTGGCTGACAAAGCGACTCGCCTGCCAGTGCTCCAGCACCCGCGTGCGACTGAACAGCGACACCGCGACAAACACCGCGAAATTGCAGGCCAGGGACACAACGCTGGCCAGCGTCAGGGTATCCACACCCCACCCGGCTGCCGCCGCGCGCACACCTTCGATAATCGGCAGCTGATTGGTGTGCCAATGCAGGCCAGCGCCCACCAGCGGCAGCACCAGCAGATACAGCCACAACGCGATGCCCACCAAGAGACCGGCAAGCACACCGGTACGGTTGGCCTGCTTCCAGAACAGCGCACCAAACATCGCCGGCGCCAGTTGACCTATGGCCGCAAAGGCCACCTGGCCGATGCTGGCCAGACTGGTGTCGCTGCCGATCAGGCGATACACCACATAGGCCAGCAGCAGAATGATCAGAATGCTGGTACGCCGCACATTCAGCAGCCAGCCGCGAAACGCCTCGTACGAATGCTCGGGGCGGGTGCGGCTGCGCAGCAGAATCGGCAGGACCACGTCGTTGGACACCATAGTGCTCAAGGCGATGGCAGCAACAATCACCATCCCCGAAGCTGCCGAGGCGCCCCCCAGAAACGCCAGCATGGCTAGCCCGGGATTACCCTGCAGCAACGGCAGACTGATGACGTAGGAGTCTGGTGAAAACCCCGAACCCAGCGCCATCTGTCCGGCCAAACTGATCGGGATGACAAACAGGCCTGCCAACAACAGATACGCTGGGAACACCCAACGCGCGAGCCGCAGATCGCCGGGCTCGCTGTTCTCTACCACCGCGACCTGAAACTGGCGTGGCAGACAGACAAAGGCCAGCATCGCAATCAGCGTCTGGAAGGTCAGGCCGAGGATCGGGGTCTCCTGTTGCCAATACCTGTCCAGCGTCTGACTGCTGCGTGCCTGCTCAAACAGCTCGGCGGTGCCGCCAAACAGGCCAAACACCACAAATACGCCAACCGCCAGAAACGCCAGCAGCTTGACCAGCGACTCAAAGGCAATCGCCAGCATCATGCCCCGATGGTGCTCGGTGACATCCAGGCTGCGCGTGCCGAACAGCACGGTAAACAACGCCAACACCAGCGTCACCACCAGCGCGGTGTCTTCTGCGCCAATGCCACCCTCCACCTCACCCGAGCTGGGCGTGCCGCTAAGCAGGTTGTAGCCCAGCACTATGCCCTTGAGCTGCAGGGCAATATAAGGCAGCACCGCAACCAGACAGAGCAGCGAGACGATCACGCCCAAACTCTGAGACTTGCCGTAGCGCGAGGCAATAAAGTCAGCGATGGAGGTAATGTTTTCCTGCTTGCTGATGGTGATCATGCGCGCGTACAGGCGCCAACCAAACAGGAACAGCAGCAGCGGGCCGAGGTAGATAGGCAAAAAAGCCCAGAGCTGGGTGGCGGCCATACCGACCGAGCCGAAAAAGGTCCAGCTGGTACACCAGACCGCAAGCGACAGGCTGTAGACCCAGACGCGCAGGCGCGGCTTGAGCACGCTGCCATGTCGGTCACCCCAGAAGGCAATGACAAACAGCAACGCCATGTACAGCAGGAAAATGAGGGCTACCAGCCCGCCGGAGAGCATCATCGAGCGTGTTCAGTCCACAACAGTGTCACAGACCGCAGTCTGGCAGCGCTACCGACGTTTGCCCAGCCGACTTCCGTCGTAGCCTACATGGATTGATTAGCTAGCCAGCTCCATCTGCTGCAGGACCAGAGCCGCCTGGGTACGGGTGCGAACATTAAGCTTGCGGAAGATCGCGGTGACATGCGCCTTGACGGTCGCCTCGGACACCTCCAGCTCGTAGGCGATCTGCTTGTTCAACAGGCCGTCACAGACCATGGTCAGCACGCGGAACTGTTGCGGCGTCAGGCTGGCAACCCGCTCACTGATCTGCTGCTGCTCGCTGTTCATACCCGGCGGATTATCAATGCCGGCCGGCCAGCAGGTACCGCCGTCCAGCACCGCCTGCACGGCGTGCTGAATATCCTCAAGACTGGCTGATTTGGGGATAAAACCACTAGCGCCAAAGTCACGGGCGCGGCGTGGCACGGTCGCCTCCTCCTGCGCGGAGATCAGGATGACCGGAATCTGCGGAAACTGGCCGCGCAACTGCGCCAGGCCGGAAAAACCGTAGGCGCCCGGCATATTCAAATCCAGCAACACCAAATCCCAGTCGGCGCGCTCGCCCAGTCGCTGCTGCAACTCGGCAATACTGCCCACATCGCTCAGGGTAATGGTGTCGCCCAATCCGTCGCACAGCGCCTGGCGCAATGCACTACGAAAAAGGGGATGGTCGTCAGCAATCAGAATGTCATAGGTCAGGCCCATGCGTGGTGTCCTGCACAGTCTTTTTTGTTATGAGAGTGAGACAGCAGGCTGAGACTGCCAGCCGCCGCCCATCCCGTCAATGCCACTTTGAACCGATACAGTCTGCAGCACCAACTGTATCTGTTAAACGCCGAGGCAGAGCACCGACAATGCGCGTTTGCCTGCCGCCGAGCCCACCATGAACCTGCGCCACTACCGGGCCGATGCCCTGATGCTGATCACCGCCCTCATCTGGGGCAGCACCTTTGTCGCCCAACGGCTGGGCATGGACCATATTGGCCCCTTCCTCTATACCGGCCTGCGCTTTGCCATCGGTGCACTGACGTTGTTACCGCTGATCTGGCTGCTGCGCAAACCAGCTGCCGAAGATGGCCTGCGCCCTGCCCGGCTCAGCCGCCCAATGCTGCTCGGTAGCCTGGTGCTGGGCCTGGTACTGACACTGGGCATCAACTTGCAGCAGATCGGCCTGATGTTTACCACGGTCACCAACTCCGGCTTTATTACCGGGCTATACGTCATTCTGGTACCGGTGTTTGGTTTATTTATCGGCATGCGCACCCACAAGGGCACCTGGGCTGGCGCCGTGATGGCGCTGGTTGGCATGGTGCTGCTGAGCGTCACAGCCGAGTTCACCGTGGCGCCGGGGGACTGGTTACAACTGGTAGGTGCGTGTTTTTGGGCTGTCCATGTGCTGCTGGTCGGCGCACTGGCAAGCCGCTACGACCCAATTCTGGTGTCCTTTGTCCAATTTCTGGTCTGCGCCGCGGTCAGTCTGGCGCTGGCGGTAGCACTGGAGCCCATCAACCTCGCCGCCATCACCGATGCGCTGCCGGCGATCCTATACGGCGGCATTTTGGCCGTTGGCGTCGCCTTCACACTGCAGGTAGTGGCGCAGAAAGACGCCATTACCTCACACGCGGCGATCATCCTCAGTCTGGAGGCGGTATTTGCCGCGCTGGCCGGCTGGCTCATCCTGGGCGAAACCCTAACGCCACGGGGCTTGCTTGGCTGTGCGCTGATGCTCGCTGGCATGCTCACCGCGCAGCTGGTGCCTATCTATCTGGATCGGCGCCGGCGCCCCGCTGCCGTGCAACAGGAGCCAGCCGGTCATCATTGAGGCCGCTTGCGACAGGTACTCAGGTAGGCATCGGTGAAGCGCTGGAAGTAGCTATCCAGCGCCTCGGCAGCAGCGCCATCACCAGCCAGCTGCAAACAGGCCGACGCCACCTCTACGGTGCACAGATGGTCATCACGGGTTGAGCGGCGCAGTCGATAGCGCGACAGCTGCTCAGTCTGCAGGCTGAGCACCGGTACGTCCGCCAGATAGGGGCTCTTGCGAAACATCTTGCGTGCCTGGGTCCAGGTGGCATCCAGAATGATCAGCAACGGGCGCCGCCCCTGCCCCACCGCTATCTGCTCACAGACCTGCTGAGTTGGCTGGGCGTACTCACCAGGGAATACCACGTAGGGCTGATAGATCGGATCCCGCAGCAGTGCCAGCAGCGCCGGGTCAACCTCGGTACGTGCCCAGGTAAAGGCGTGGGTATCGGGCAGACAATCAGCAATCAACCGGCCAGTGTTGGTGGGCTTGAGCGGCTCATAAGCGTGCATCAGCAAACAAAAACTGACTGTGCTCTCAAGTGAAGGGCGCTCCACACAGATACAGGCATGCACCGCGACCTGACAACCCGGGCAGCGCCGCACCCGCGCACCGCGCGCCAGAAACGGCCGGGTCGAGCGCGCGATCGCGGCGCTGCGCAAACGGTTTACCGCATGATCCGGGTGTTCTGACATCACTGAATTTTCCAAGCTGGACAGGCGGCGCGCCGCAATGCCAGCATTCTATCCGATTCCAGCCGGCAGTACCGATAGCGACTGGCCAGCGAACCAGTCGGCAAAGGTGTGGTCACAAAGGATGTCACAGCACATGGAAATTGGACCTGGAGAGACATAATGCGCTGGTTACCCCTGGTGCTCGCTGCCTGCCTGGCAGCTCCACTGCAAGCCGCCTCGCTGCGGGATATTCGCCTCAACGACACCCTCAAGCAGGTCGCTGAACAAAGCAATGAAAACACCCCGCGCGCCATCAGCGCGCAAATCACCGACATGGGCTTCAGCGCCGACGGCGATGAGCTGGTCAACCGCCTGGCGGTAGACGCCGACTATGCAGAATTGATGCAGCAAGACCCGCTGCTGACCCGCAGCCAGCTGCAGGCCAGCGTATGCACCGACCTGCGTTTCCGTCGCCTGCTGGATATGGGCGCCACCTTGACCTACCACTTTGTCCTCAAAGACAGCGAACAGCCGGTACTGACCCAAAGCTTTATCGCCGATCATTGCCAGACCCTCTGAGGCAGGTGCCCGATGCAGGACAACGATCCGGCCGACTACCTGAGCCGGCACTGGCAAACCGGCAGCAATGAAATCCCTAAGCGAGTCGACGAGCTGATCAGGCTGTGCGCAGCCGGCAGCGACAACGCATCGCTGTACCGAGACATGCTGCTGGATGTCATTCGCATGGCCCAGGCCGACCGCAATCGTTGGGACGCCAAAATCATGCTGCACACCATTCGCGAGATGGAACAGGCCTTTTCGCGGCTGGAGATCTTCAAGCGCCGCCGCAAGGTCACGGTATTTGGCTCAGCGCGCACCAAAACTGACCACCCGCTCTACGCCGTAGCCCGTGAGATGGGCGCAGCCCTCGCCGCAAACGACTACATGGCAATTACCGGCGCCGGAGGCGGCGTAATGACCGCAACGCACGAAGGCGCGGGGCTGGATCATAGCCTGGGCTTCAATATCACCCTGCCCTTCGAGCAAGCGTCGAACACGGTGGTGCATGGCACCAGCCATGACCTGGCCTTTGGTTTCTTCTTTTTGCGCAAGCTGTTCTTCGTGAAGGAGGCAGACGCGCTGATTCTTTGTCCTGGCGGATTTGGCACGCTGGACGAAACGCTGGAAGTGCTTACCCTGGTACAGACCGGCAAGAGCCCCATGGTGCCTATCATTCTGCTGGACCAGCCTGGCGGCCAGTACTGGCAAGCCTTTGTGCACTTCATACGCAGTCAACTGGCCGACAATGCCTATATCCACCCCGACGACATCAACCTGCTCACGCCATGCGAATCACCAGCCGAAGCGATGCAGGTAGTTCTGGACTTCTACAGTAACTACCACTCGTCCCGCCGCGTTGGCGAGCAATTCGTGCTACGTCTTCATCGGCCACTAAACCCGCAGGCGTTGACCCAACTGAATGCACGCTTTGGGTCTATCTGCGCGTCAGGCGGCTTTGTGCAGCAGGGGATGTGTGAGCAAGAGCGCGACGAGCCCGAACTGAGCGCACTGACGCGTCTGTGTTTTGATTTCAACGACAGGGAAAGAGGCGGTTTGCGGGCCCTGATCGACTTCGTCAATCAGCCCGAAAACCTGAAAAACCACGGTACTGCATAAAGCGCAGCTGCTTGCCGCGCTCTGCCGGCTCACGGGCCACGCCATCGGGAAAGCGCTTGGCAAACACCTGGTCGGCCAGCGCCTGCCAGTCCTGCCCAGCCTCAGCCAGGCAGCGCTCAACCAAAGACTCAGACACACCGCGCTGACGCAGCTCCTCGCGCAGGCGCGCGGGGCCATAACCGCGCTGGCTGCGGGCGTAGATGTAGGCCTCGCAGAAGCGCTCATCGCTGAGCAGCCCATCGTCAACCAGGCGGTCCAGCTCAATCTCGGCCATATCCCCCGGCGCACCGCGTTGGCGCAGCTTGCGCTGCAGCTCGGCGTAACTGTGCTCACGCCGCGCCAGCAAGTCCATCGCTGAGCGGCGTATAGCTACAGGGGTTTCCAGTACGGTGCGCGAGCGCATGACTCAGCCGGCTCAGTCTTCCAGTTCGGCGTCGGCCTCGGTTTCCGCCTTGGCCTTGCCGGGCTTGGCCAGCAGCTTCTCACGGATGGCCTTTTCGATTTCCTCGGCGATTGCCTGGTTATCCTGCAGGAACTTGGCAGCGTTAGCCTTGCCCTGGCCGATCTTGTTGCCCTGGTAGCTGTACCAGGCACCGGACTTCTCGACCAGGCCAATCTGCACACCCAAGTCGATAATCTCGGCGTTGTGATAGATGCCCGCGCCGTACAGAATCTGGAATTCGGCCTGACGGAACGGCGGCGCCACCTTGTTCTTGACGACCTTGACGCGAGTCTCGCTGCCGACCACCTCGTCGCCCTCTTTCACCGCGCCGGTACGGCGGATATCCAGACGAACAGAGGAGTAGAACTTGAGAGCGTTACCGCCAGTAGTGGTTTCCGGGTTACCGAACATCACGCCAATCTTCATACGAATCTGGTTGATGAAGATCACCAAGCAGTTGGCGTTCTTGATGTTACCGGTAATCTTACGCAGCGCCTGCGACATCAGACGGGCCTGTACACCTACGTGGTGGTCACCCATCTCGCCTTCAATCTCGGCCTTGGGCACCAGTGCCGCTACGGAGTCGACGATGATCACGTCAACGGCGTTGGAGCGCACCAGCATGTCGGTGATTTCCAGCGCCTGTTCACCGGTATCCGGCTGAGAAACCAGCAGGTCATCAACGTTGACGCCCAGCTTGCCGGCGTACTCCGGGTCGAGTGCGTGCTCGGCATCGACGAAGGCACAGGTAGCGCCGTGCTTCTGCGCTTGCGCGATGACCGACAGGGTCAGGGTGGTTTTACCGGAGGACTCCGGACCATAAATTTCAACGATACGGCCTTTGGGCAGGCCGCCAATACCGAGGGCGATATCCAGGCCGAGCGAGCCGGTAGAGATGGCCGGAATGGCCTGGCGCTCGTGATCACCCATGCGCATCACGGCACCCTTGCCAAACTGACGTTCAATCTGACTCAAGGCCGCCGACAGCGCCTTCTTTTTGTTATCGTCCATTTCGCATCCTCTTGGCTTGGGGTAGGCGCCGCAGCGCCGAACCGATCAACTACTGTATATTTGGTCAGTATTATTCCACAGAAAAAATGACCCGCCTACCCCCGGTTTGCAATCAGACTGACGACCGGTCCGCAGCCTGCGCTTCAGCCTCTTTGACCAACCGCTCCAGCGCATGCAGCACGGTCTGCGCACGCACTTCTCGGCGCCCGCCCTGAAAGCGCTTGCATTCACTGACTACCCTGCCGTCACTCAGCGCCCAGCCAAACCAGACCGTGCCAACCGGTTTCTCGGCGCTGCCGCCGTCCGGGCCAGCGATACCGCTGACAGCCACCGCCAGTTGCGCGTCGGCGGCCGCTTTAGCGCCGGCGGCCATCGCCAGAACAACCGGCTCACTGACCGCGCCATGCGCCTCCAGTACCGCCGACTCCACCCCAAGCCAGCGGGCCTTACTGCTGTTGGCATAGGTAACAAAGCCGGTCTCAAACCAGCGTGAGCTGCCAGCCACCCGGGTAATGGCCTCGGCAATGCCGCCGCCCGTGCAGGACTCGGCGGTGCTGACCCGCTGGCCCAAGTGGTCGAGCACGCGCCCGAGGCGCGCGGCAGCAGAATCGATCAGCGGATCGTAATGGGACATGGTGGCTCCTCAACATGCGTAACAGGACACAGCATGCCAGTTGCCCCGGCGGCTGTACCAGAGCTGGGACCGGCTTTGTCGAGGTTGGTTTCGTGCACACAGCACAACGCCGGCAGCCCGTTCAAGGCTGCCGGCGTTATGTTCGTGCTCAGGGGCACACGGCGGCGATGGCGCTGCTGTCGTTGCTCAGCACTTCATCGATTGGCTCACCCAGCTTGAGTACGGTCGCGGTCAGCGTGCTGCCCTCGACCGTCAGATCAAACGCACTCCAGTACAGCGTTTTGGCATTGCCTTGTTCGCTGTAGGCGGCACTGGAGGCGATGTATTCCTTGGTGGTTTTGGCGGCGCTGCCGAGCTGATTGAACAGTACGCGCGGCTTGCCGTTGATAGCACCGTAGTCCAGATCAAACTCGTACTCGGCGCATACAGCCTTGTCCAAGCCGGAGTTGTAGGTGCTGTCCTGGGCGATTACCGTCAAGGTCGCCGGTAGCAGCGCGTCCAGCGCATCGAGGTAGGCCTGATGTGTGGCATTTAACGGCATCACCTCACTGGCAACATTAACGCCGTCGACCGCGCCTGGCTGATCCTGCAGGCGCCAACCGTTCAGCCCCTCGCCTTCTTGCCGGTACAGCAGCAACTTGATGTCGCTGTCACCCACCTTGTAAAGGACTTCGTAATGCGGATTGAAGCGCGGATTGGTCGCGGTTTTGTCGCTCCAAGAGAAGCTGCTGTCCGCCGGGTCCAACTGGTACTTGCCAGCGATATCAATCAAACCGCTGACGCTGTCGATGCTCAACGCAAGATCGTCCCCCACTGCCCAGCCGTGGCGGTTACCTGCCTTGCTGAAGTAGGGCTGCGTATCGTAGCTGCCGGCAAGCGCCAGCAAGGCTTGCGGTACATCGCCAGTGGTGGGGCTATAAGGCGCATAGGAGCCGTAGAACACATAGCCGCTGTCACCAAACAAGCCTTCGCTGACGTTCAGCTCGTTGATAACGCCGGTATTGGCGTTGCTCAAGGCGTATGCCAGGCCGGTGCTGCTGTCTAGCCAGGCGATCTCAACGTGCGAGTCGGACACATACACCGGGGCGCCCAGCTCGGTGCCACCAGGCAGTACCAGCCGGCCGTCGGCCGTTACCTCATACTCCTCGATCACACCATCCTGAATACCCGAGCCGGTGGTAATTTCCTCGTACAGGAACTGGTACACACCTACCAAACCGGCCGGTACGGTCGCCGCCTCCCGCTCGGGGTCGGTGGTTCCACCGTTGAGCGCGTCCAGCTCGTCTTGCAGATGATCAAGAGCATCCGCCTGGCTGATCAGCGTAATACCAAG
Source organism: Pseudomonadaceae bacterium UBA836 (assembly GCA_002296055.1). Lineage (GTDB taxonomy): Bacteria > Pseudomonadota > Gammaproteobacteria > Pseudomonadales > Pseudomonadaceae > Halopseudomonas. The sequence goes on along the minus strand of DBHE01000267.1, from coordinate 3,180 downwards.
CGCGGCTTGCACCGCAGCAGCAAAGTCGGCCACACCCAAGGTGAAGTCCAGCGCGGCCGTCGTCGCCAACTCAGGGATAACGATGCCGTTGTCCGGGTTGCCGTCTTCATCCAGGCTCTGCAACAGGCGGGCGATGTTGATCACCACCGGGTTGTTGATATTTGTGCTGCCGGCCAGATCCAGCGGCGTCAGTACGCCCTTGGCGGTCACCGCCGGGAAGACGATATCGCCAATACGGAAGGTGACGGTCTCGCCCTCTTTGTACAGATACTCACCATCGGCATTGGTGCTGCCGCTGAAGCTGGCCGTACTGTAGCTGACGCCGGCCACCGCCGAATCAACCAGCCGCCCGGTCTTGCCGGCCGCACCAGCGCTATCATCGTCACTGCCGCCCCCGCCACCGCCCAGACAGGCGGTCAGTAGCGCGGTCAACGGGAGCAGGGAAATCAATTTTGCATTCATGGCCATCTGCCTTCCTTGTACGTGTACTGCCATTAGAGAGCAGCGCAGCAAGGCAGGGCAGCCCTAGAACAGGGGGGTACCCAGAAGACCGGGGCGGGCTATCGGCGATTTCACGCCGCGCCTTGGCAACGGCAGACCTAGTGGCGCGGTGACGCAACACGTACGGCGAAGTGCATGCGCTTGGTGAGCGAGCAAATTGCCCACTAGATAATCAACACAAGTAAATCCCCGCCGACTCCCCTGCAGCCCGCTGCAGCGCCGTGGTAACCTTGCGCCCACACCGGCAACGGCGCCCCAGCATGGCGCCCTCACCCGCAGCGCAAGTCGAGTTATTGATGAAAAAGAGCAAATCCGAAGCCACCGCCCACACCCCGATGATGCAGCAGGTTTAGGCGAAAATACCGGAAAGGTCTTTAGATTCAACGACATAAAAGGATAAGACAGCACAACGCGACGACACTAAATGGCGTGCAATGGCATGGAATGGCGTCACCGTTGCCCCAATTCTGCCCCACGCCCAGCCAGATCAGGCCGCCATGTACGCCATCACAGAAGGAAAGGAGATTGAGATGGAACCCAATGTTAAATACAAGATTGTGAGCAGGCACAACCAATCCACGATAGACGGCTATATTCTCAACAACCGCTACTACACTGAAACTGGCGCAGGACCAATGCCTGTTGGGGAGATTGAGGACGGAGTCCTGACCCACAGAAACACCGAGGGCTCTCCACCCTTAAAAGTTAACGGCCTGACGCTAACGGACATACATGGGGACGTCTTCGACTTGGTACCCGAATAGCCGTAAAAGAAGCCCGCCTAGTGCGGGCTCTTTTGTGCCTGCGCGGCCTGCACCTCAATGCACTCTTGCACCTGCACCGCACAACTCAGCAACGCGGCCTCGGTATTGGTCAGGGCTGCCGGCCAGTCGTTATTGGTGCGGATCGGCGGGCGGGCTGGCAGGTAACACAGGGTCAGGTCGCACTGCACTACCGGCGCGGTAGGCTGCGGGGTCGGTGGTTTCGGGTCTTGCGTAGAGCAAGCCGAGGTCAGCAGGCACAGCGAGGCCCAGATAATCAGCGACAGTTTTGTCATGGCGAATAAGCTCCTCAAGGGCAGCGCTTTGCTCGCGCTGGTTTCGGTTCACGGTTTGCCCCAGGGCGACCATTCCGCTGCGGATAGCTGACAGCTCGCCCAACATGCGCTGATTACCCTCCAGCACACGCGCCTGGGTCTCGATCATTGCGTTGGCATTGCCCAGCTCCCGCTCAGCCACATCTGCGCGCTGTCGCTGCAGCTCAATGCGCGGGCTGACGATCCAGTAGACTGCCCCCGCAGCGATGGCCAGGGCGGCAGCGGCTGCCAGCAACTTGGCTTTACTGAACATCGGTTACCTCTTCCATCGCCTGCGCATACAGCGGCGCCCAGGTCTTGGGGTGTGGCTTGCCGGGTCGCCAGTTGCGGATGTAGTAGTGCCAAGCGGCCTGCACTTCGCCGATGCGCGGAAGTGGGCGCGGGTCTGTCCAGAGCAACAGACGGGCGAAGCCGGCGGCGAGGATGTCGTCATGCTCCAGGGCATCGAACGCGGCAGCCGAGGTTGGCGCTACACCCCGGGCGGCGCACAGCCCCTTTGCCAGATCCCGGCTGGCCGGGTGCGTGAGTACGCCGCGCACACCGCCGCCAAGCTCGAATTGCCACCAGCCGTGCGCCGGCCCGCCGATCTGGTGCCGGTGCTCGAAGCGGGATTCCTGCAGCCCGATAGCCAGCATCTGCACCTCAGCCTCTGGCGAGGTCATGCGGTCGGGCAGCAGTGAAAGCGCAGCCGCAATCGGGCCGCGCCGGATTTGATCCAGGGTCATGTTTTCTCCAGGCACAAAAAAACCGCCGAAGCGGTTGTGATGGGGTTAGCGTTTTGTCGGGTTAGCCAGCGACAGAAGCGGCCCGGGCGGGCATGCTGGCCTGGCTCTACATGGATGTGGGCGGCTTGAAATCGTCGCCGGTGATGTTTGTAGTACCGGCCCTATCCCAGCGCGTCTCGCGCGGCGCTAGCAGACATGCCGTGGCCAACCATGGCTTTGACAGCGAACTCGTCGCTGATATAGCTCCCCGCTCGCAGCTGAGCACGGTAGCAGTCCAACTCGAAAAGAATGCGCAGCGCCTTGACCCGGTAGAACCAGTGGTAAGTCCACGGCGCAACACCTGCGATCAACCCGTATGCGGGCGCCACCAGCAGCGCCATCGCCCCGGCCAGCGCAAGGGTCAGCACTACGAACGCCCACCAGTGCAGCACATGACGGACTTCGTGGGTCAGCAGCCCCACGTCGCCCTTGTACTTGCTGTCGATAGTGATCTGCCAGAACTTCTGGCGGCCCGGTGACTTATGGCCGGCTTTGTATTTCACGAAGTAGAGTTTCATGCGATCAACCTCGCAATCAGTGACGCAGGCAGCTCTTTGCGGAAGTAGACGATGCGGCGGATATAGCCGTTAAGGTTTGCGCCAATTATCAAAGATGTTGCGGACGGGTCAGAGGTATAGGCCACTGCGTACTTCTTAGTTGATGCGCTATCAACAATGACCTCAATCCCAGCAGCCTTTAGTGCAACAGCGCCGATTGCTCCAGAGCACTCTATAAACAAGGTGCCACCCGCTGGATTCCAAATATCGGAGAAAACACTGCCGTCGATGATCTGGTTTTCTGCTGCGATGGGTAAAATGC
>DBHE01000244.1 GCA_002296055.1 Pseudomonadaceae bacterium UBA836 | reverse complement strand
TGATCGCGTTCGTGGTGTTTGTCGAGCGTGGCCAGCGCAGAATCACGGTCAACTATGCCAAGCGTCAACAAGGTCGCAAGGTGTTTGCCGCTCAAACCAGCCATTTGCCCCTCAAGGTCAACATGGCGGGTGTGATCCCGGCCATCTTCGCCAGCAGTATCCTGTTGTTCCCGGCGTCGCTGGGTACCTGGTTCGCCCAGGGCGACAACATGGAATGGCTGCAAACCTTCGCGCAGGCAATTGGGCCGGGTAAGCCGCTGAATATCATTCTGTTTAGTGCAGGGATCATTTTCTTCTGCTTCTTCTATACAGCCTTGATGTTCAATCCGAAGGATGTTGCGGAAAACCTCAAGAAGTCCGGTGCGTTCATTCCGGGTATTCGTCCCGGTGAGCAATCGGCTCGCTACATTGATAGCGTGCTGACCCGCCTCACCCTGTTCGGTGCCCTGTACATGACCGCGGTCTGCTTGCTGCCGCAGTTCCTGGTGGTATCGGCGAATGTGCCCTTCTATCTGGGTGGGACGTCGTTGCTGATCGTTGTAGTGGTTGTTATGGACTTCATGTCGCAAGTACAATCGCACCTCGTTTCTCAGCAGTACGAGTCTCTTTTGAAGAAATCTAACCTGAAGGGTTACGGCAGCGGCATGCTCCGCTGAGTATTCGGGTTATAGGAGTCGGCTATGAAAGTTGCAGCATCAGTTAAGAAGCTTTGCCGTAACTGCAAGGTTATCCGTCGCAATGGTAGCGTACGTGTAATCTGCAGTGCTGAGCCCCGTCATAAGCAGCGCCAGGGTTAATCCCCGGTTCTGCATTAAGACTACGTCTCAGGATAACCGCCACCTGGCCATATTTTGGCCAGGTGGTTGAATTTTGTTTTTGTTAGCGCTACCCTACTGCACCCTTTTTCGAGCAACCTCTTTGGGTTGAGTCAGGTAGCTGTCAGACGGAGTAAATTGGATGGCCCGTATTGCAGGCGTCAACATCCCGGATAACAAGCACACTGTTATCTCTCTGACCTATATCTTTGGTATTGGTCAGACCAAGGCACAACAGATCTGTGCCGCCACTGGCATTGCGCCCAGTGTCAAAATCAAGGATCTGAGCGAAGAGCAGATTGATACCCTGCGCAATGAAGTCGCCAAGAGCACGACCGAAGGTGACCTGCGCCGCGCGATCAATATGAACGTCAAGCGCCTCATGGATCTCGGCTGCTATCGTGGCCTGCGTCACCGTCGTGGCCTTCCGGTCCACGGTCAGCGCACCAAGACCAATGCCCGCACCCGTAAGGGTCCGCGCAAGCCGATCCGTAAGTAATTGCGAGGGAATCTACAGATATGGCTAAGCCAGCTGCTCGTGTACGTAAAAAAGTAAAAAAGACAGTCGTTGATGGGGTTGCCCACATCCACGCGTCTTTCAACAACACCATCATCACCATTACAGACCGTCAGGGTAATGCCCTGAGCTGGGCTACCTCCGGTGGTTCCGGCTTCCGTGGTTCGCGCAAAAGCACCCCGTTCGCTGCTCAGGTAGCGGCCGAGCGTGCCGGTCAGGCTGCCCTTGAGTATGGCCTGAAGAACCTGGACGTGTGCGTCAAAGGCCCCGGCCCGGGTCGTGAGTCTGCTGTGCGTGCTCTGAACTCTTGTGGTTACAAGATCAGCAGCATCACCGACGTCACCCCCATTCCCCACAACGGCTGCCGCCCGCCCAAGAAGCGTCGCGTTTAATCAGGAGACGGTAAAATGGCTCGTTATATTGGTCCCAAGTGCAAGCTATCTCGTCGCGAAGGTACTGACCTGTTCCTGAAAAGCGGCGTGCGCGCTCTCGACTCCAAGTGCAAACTGGAAACCCCTCCGGGTGTTCACGGCCAACGCCGTGGTCGTCTTTCAGAATACGGTACTCAGCTGCGTGAAAAGCAGAAGGTCCGTCGTATGTATGGCGTTCTCGAGCGTCAGTTCAGCAACTACTACAAGGAAGCTGCCCGCCTGAAGGGTGCTACCGGTGAGAACCTGCTGCAACTGCTGGAGCGTCGTCTGGACAACGTCGTTTATCGCATGGGCTTTGGTGCTACTCGCGCTGAAGCACGTCAGCTGGTGTCGCACAAGTCGATCAGCGTCAACGGCAAAACAGTAAACATTGCGTCCTACTCGGTTGCTCCGGGTGACGTGGTCGCTGTTCGCGAGAAAGCCAAGAACCAACTGCGCATCAACAGCGCTCTGGAGCAGGCTGCTCAGCGTGGCGGTGCAGAGTGGGTTGAAGTAGACAGCGCCAAGAAAGAAGGCGTTTTCAAGAGCATCCCGGCTCGCAGCGATCTGTATGCCGACATCAACGAAAACCTGATCGTCGAGCTGTACTCCAAGTAAGCGACAGACAGCATAAAGGTGCCCCACATGCAGAGTTCGGTTACCGAGTTTCTAACTCCGCGTCATATCGACGTACAGGAAACTTCGCCCACGCGTGCCAAGATCACTCTTGAGCCGCTGGAGCGTGGTTTCGGTCATACCCTGGGCAATGCGCTGCGTCGCATTCTGCTCTCGTCCATGCCCGGCTGCGCCGTGGTAGAGGCCGAAATCGATGGCGTTTTGCATGAGTACAGCGCAATCGAAGGCGTCCAGGAAGATGTCATCGAGATCCTGCTCAACCTGAAAGGGTTGGCGATCAACATGCACGGTCGCGACCAGGTAACCCTGAACCTTTCCAAGAAAGGCCCGGGCGTTGTCACCGCTGCCGACATTCAGCTCGACCACGAAGTCGAAATCGTCAATCCGGATCACGTGATTGCCACGCTGTCCGACAACGGCGAGCTGACCATGAAGCTGACCGTGGCCCGTGGCCGCGGTTACGAGCCGGCCGATGCGCGTCAGTCCGATGAGGACGAGACCCGCTCCATTGGCCGTCTGCAGCTGGACGCCACTTACACTCCCGTACGCCGTGTGGCCTACGTAGTGGAAAGTGCGCGTGTTGAGCAGCGTACCAACCTGGACAAACTGGTTATCGACCTGGAAACCAACGGTACCCTGGATCCGGAAGAAGCCATTCGCCGCGCTGCAACTATTCTGCAGCAGCAGCTGGCTGCCTTCGTTGATCTGAAGGGCGACCAGGAGCCGGTTGTCGAGCAGCAGGAAGACGAGATTGATCCGATTCTGCTGCGTCCGGTGGACGACCTTGAGCTGACTGTCCGTTCGGCCAACTGCTTGAAGGCTGAAAATATTTACTACATTGGCGATCTGATCCAGCGTACCGAAGTAGAGCTGCTGAAGACCCCGAACCTGGGTAAGAAGTCCCTGACCGAGATCAAGGACGTTCTGGCTTCGCGTGGTCTGTCTCTGGGTATGCGTCTGGACAACTGGCCGCCTGCAAGCTTGAAGAAGGACGACAAGGTTTCGGCCTGATCGTCTTGACACCGAGGAATTGAGAGATGCGTCATCGTAAAAGTGGTCGTCACCTGAGTCGCACCAGCGCACACCGCAAGGCCATGTTCCAGAACATGGCAGTGTCGCTGTTCGAGAACGAACTGATCAAAACTACTCTGCCGAAAGCCAAGGAACTGCGCCGCGTTGCCGAGCCGCTGATCACCCTGGCCAAGGAAGACACCGTAGCTAACCGTCGTCTGGCGTTTGACCGTACTCGCAGCAAAGCTGCTGTCGGCAAACTGTTCAACGACCTGGGCAAGCGCTATGCAACCCGTCCGGGTGGCTATGTGCGCATCCTGAAGTGCGGTTTCCGCGCTGGCGATGCTGCCCCGATGGCTTACGTTGAGCTGGTTGACCGCCCTGAAGCGGCTGCAGCTGACGAGTAAGTTAGTCAGGCACGACAAGAAAACCGGCTTAGGCCGGTTTTTTTGTGTCTGCGATTTGGCGCTGGATGTGCTGAATGAAGTGCGGAGCCGCCGTTGGGCGGCTCCTCTATGCGGGTCAGGCGCGGTCGCGCTCCAGCAGCGGGCCAAGAAAGCGCCCGGTGTGCGAGGCTGCCTCGGCCGCGATCTGCTCCGGCGTGCCGGCGGCGATAATCTGACCGCCACCAGAGCCGCCTTCCGGGCCCAGATCGACGATCCAGTCTGCGGTCTTGATTACATCGAGGTTGTGCTCGATGACGACCACTGTGTTGCCGTGGTCGCGCAGGCGGTGCAGTACGTCGAGCAATTGCTGAATGTCGGCAAAGTGCAGGCCGGTGGTCGGCTCATCGAGAATGTAGAGCGTTTTGCCGGTGTCGCGCTTGGATAGCTCACGCGCGAGTTTCACGCGCTGAGCCTCACCGCCGGACAGCGTAGTTGCTGATTGCCCCAGGCGAATGTAGGACAGGCCCACGTCCATCAGGGTTTGCAGCTTGCGGGCGAGAGCCGGGACAGCATCAAAGAACTCGCGTGCTTCCTCAATGGTCATCTCCAGCACTTCGTGGATGCTCTTGCCCTTGTACTTGATCTCCAGCGTCTCGCGGTTGTAGCGCTTGCTCTTGCAGACGTCGCAGGGCACGTAGATATCGGGCAGGAAGTGCATCTCTACCTTGATCAGGCCGTCGCCCTGGCAAGCCTCACAGCGCCCGCCCTTGACGTTAAAGGAGAAGCGTCCGGCCTTGTAGCCGCGAGAGCGGGCTTCCTGGGTGCCGGCGAACAGCTCGCGGATTGGGGTAAACAGGCCGGTATAGGTTGCCGGGTTGGAACGCGGGGTGCGGCCGATCGGGCTCTGGTCGATGTCGACTACCTTGTCCAGATGCTGCAACCCATCGAAGCTGCCGTAGGGTGCGGTTTCCAGGGTTGTGGCGCCGTTCAGGGCGGTGGCCGTGATCGGGAACAGGGTGTTGTTGATCAGCGTCGATTTGCCCGAGCCGGATACGCCGGTGACGCACGTCAGCAAGCCAACCGGAATCTCCAGATTGACCTTCTGCAGGTTATTGCCGCAGGCACCTTTGAGGCGTAGCCATTCGTTCTTGCGCAGCGGTGTGCGCTCGGCGGGTACGGGGATTTTTACCTTGCCGGAGAGGTATTTGCCGGTCAGCGAGGCTGGATCGTCCATCACCTGTTGCGCGGTGCCGTGTGACACTACGCGGCCGCCGTGTACGCCCGCGCCGGGGCCGATGTCCACCACGTAGTCCGCCAAGCGGATGGCGTCTTCATCGTGCTCGACGACAATCACGGTGTTACCCAAATCACGGAGGTGCACCAGTGTCGCCAGCAAACGCTCGTTGTCGCGCTGGTGCAAGCCGATGGAGGGCTCATCCAGGATGTACATGACGCCGACCAGCCCGGCACCGATCTGGCTGGCCAGACGAATGCGTTGGGCTTCGCCGCCAGACAGTGTGTCCGCGCTGCGGTCCAGCGTGAGGTAGTCCAAGCCGACGTTGACCAGGAACATCAGGCGCGCGCGAATCTCCTTGAGAATCTTCTCCGCAATCTCGCCGCGGCTGCCTTCCAGTGTCAGTTGTTCAAAGTAGTCGGCCGCGCTGCCCACGGGCAGGGTGGTCAGCCCAGGTAAGTTGCGGCCGTCGATCATCACGTGACGCGACTCGCGACGCAGGCGAGTGCCGTGGCAGTCCGGACACGGCTGTGTGCTCAGGTATTTGGCCAGCTCCTCGCGCACGCTCTGGGACTCGGTCTCCCGGTAGCGCCGCTCTAGGTTGGGCACGATGCCCTCGAACGGGTGCTCGCGCTGGACCACATCGCCGCGATCGTTGAGGTAGCGGAAGGGCACTTTGTCATTGCCGGTACCGCTGAGGATCAGCTTGCGGTGGTCGTCCTGGATCTGATCAAAGGGCAGGTCCAGATCGATACCGAAATGCTCGGCCAGCGAGCTGAGCATCTGAAAGTAGTACACGTTACGCCGATCCCAGCCGCGGATCGCGCCTTCGGCCAGCGTCAACTCGCCGTTGACCAGGCGCCGCGCATCAAAAAATTGCTTAACGCCCAGGCCGTCGCAGGTCGGGCAGGCGCCGGCGGGGTTGTTGAAGGAGAACAGGCGCGGTTCCAGCTCGCTGATCGAATGTCCGCATTCGGGGCAGGCGAAGCGTGCGCTGAAGGTGGTCTCTTCGCCTTCCTCTCCGTCCATGGGGGCGATAATGGCGATGCCGTCGGCAAGGCCGATGGCGGTCTCGAAGGATTCGGCCAGACGCTGCTGCAGATCTTCGCGGACTTTAAAGCGGTCGACCACCACTTCGATGCTGTGCTTGCGCTTCTTGTCCAGCGCCGGTGCCTCATCAAGCTCATAGATGCGGCCATCGATGCGTGCGCGGACAAAGCCCTGGGCGCGCAGCTCGTCGATCAATGCCAGGTGCTCACCCTTGCGGTCGCGCAGCACCGGGGCCAGCAACATCAGCTTGCTGCCCTCGGGCATGGCCAGGACCTGGTCGACCATCTGGCTGACGGTCTGGGCCGTCAGCGGCAGGTCGTGGTCGGGGCACATGGGCGTGCCCACCCGAGCAAACAGCAGGCGCAGGTAATCGTAAATTTCGGTGATGGTGCCGACGGTGGAGCGCGGGTTGTGCGACGTCGACTTCTGCTCGATTGAGATGGCCGGAGACAGGCCCTCGATATGGTCGACATCGGGCTTTTCCATCATCGACAGGAACTGCCGCGCATAGGCCGACAGCGACTCGACGTAGCGGCGCTGACCCTCGGCGTAAAGGGTGTCGAAGGCCAGTGACGACTTGCCGGAGCCGGACAACCCGGTGATCACGATCAGCTTGTCACGGGGCAGGTCGAGGTCGACATTTTTCAGGTTGTGCGTGCGTGCACCCCGGATCTGAATGGTATCCACTGTACTCTCACCTCGCGGCCGGCAAAGCGTACAAGTATACGGCTTCCGCTGGGTCGGCGGCAAAGTGGCGCACCCGTGCAGTGTGCGTCCCGGGCCGGGGGCAGGCATGGTAATATCCGCGCTTTTACCCGGAGCTGTCATGCATCAGGTTGACTCCATGAGCCCCCAGGAACGTCGCGCCTCCGTGTCGCTGGCGCTGGTCTTTGCCTTTCGTATGCTGGGCCTGTTCATGGTGTTGCCGGTGCTAGCGACCTGGGGGCAGCAGTTGCAGGGGGCAACCCCCTTTCTGATCGGCATGGCGATCGGCGCTTACGGTCTGACCCAGGCATTTCTGCAAATTCCCTTTGGCATGTTATCCGACCGCATTGGCCGCAAGCCGGTGATTGTGTTCGGCCTGTTGCTATTTGCCGCCGGCGGGCTGGTCGCAGCCGATGCCGATAGCATTGGCCAGGTAATCGCCGGACGGGTGCTGCAGGGGGCTGGGGCAATTGCTGCGGCAGTGATGGCGCTGGTGGCCGACTCGACGCGTGAGCAGCATCGTACCAAGGCCATGGCGATGATCGGCATGAGCATTGGCGTCGCCTTTGCTGTGGCCATGGTGGCTGGCCCGGTGGTGGCGCGTATGGCGGGCCTCGGAGGTGTGTTCCTGTCGACCTCGGCGTTGGCGTTGCTGGGTATTGTGCTGGTGCTGCTGACAGTGCCGACGCCGCGCCACACCCAACCCCATCGTGACGCCGGCATCGTGCGGGGGGCACTGTGGCCAGCACTGAGCAACGGACAACTGCTCCGGTTGAACTATGGCATCGCTTGTTTGCACGCGATTCTGATGGCGACCTTTCTGGCGATTCCGCTGGCGTTGCAGCAGCAGGCGGGCCTGGCCAAGGAAGACCACTGGTGGGTCTACCTGGCGGCGTTGCTGCTGTCGTTCTTTGGCATGGTGCCCTTTATCATTTACGCCGAGCGTCAGCGCCAGATGAAGCGCGTCATGCTGGGTGCGGTGGCGGTGCTGACCCTGGTGCAGCCGCTGTTCTGGCTGAGCCAGCACAGTCTGCCCTGGCTGGTGGCGGCGATCATTCTGTTCTTTGTCGGGTTCAACTTGCTGGAGGCAACCTTGCCGTCGCTGCTCAGCAAGATTGCGCCTGCCGGGGGCAAGGGCACGGCAATGGGCGTCTACTCCACCAGCCAGTTCGCCGGCGCGGCGCTGGGCGGCATGTTTGGTGGCTGGCTGTTCGCGCACTTCGGGCTGGGCGGGGTATTCGTCGGTTGCGCGCTGCTG
>DBHE01000201.1 GCA_002296055.1 Pseudomonadaceae bacterium UBA836 | reverse complement strand
GCACCGATCATCTCCAGGGTTATGCCCGGCAGCGGCCCGGCAAACAGCATGTACCCCTCGGCGTTATCGACTGAAGCGCCCACATCGGTGGCCATGATGGACTTATCAAACCCATTGGCAGCGCTGAATGTCACGCCCAGGTACTCAACGTCACGGTCTAGCGTCGTCATGCCGAATACGCGGCCGTCGCGAAGGGTCATCGTGAGCAGGTAGCACACGGTGGTAACCGACTGCTGCAGGTGGGCGCGTAGGGCTGGGGGGATTTGCCTCATGCGGTCAAATCCTCAATCAGGTTCACATCCACCGTGGTGGCGTCGTAGTTTTCAATCGTCGCGGCGAACTCGTCACTCTCGAATGTCACGGGCACGTCAAATTCACCGCTCCAGGTCAGAACGTCGCCCGGCGTAGCTGTGACAGTGACTATTCCCGTTGTCGCGTCCACGCTGGCCGAAATAGGTGCGCCGTTTGCCAGCACAACAACGGTGCCCTGCACCGGCTTTCTGATAGGGTATGAGCGGGTTTCGACCCCCCATGCAAACGTGCGAGTCAGCTGGACCTGCTGTTCAACTCCGGTGCCCTCGCCCAGCGGCTGCCCGATCACTCTGTAGTCAAGCGGGTTCTTGAATCGAAATCCGTACGCTGCGCCAGCCGTTGCCATGAAAGCCGCCAGCAGCGTGTGCACCTCATCCTCTCTGCGCCGGTCGAATGATCCCCGGAACTGATGCAGCGGGCGGGAACGCTTCACGTTGCGCCGAGACATTCCGTTTTCCAGCTCTACCCGCTTTGTGGAGAAGGTGGGCCCGCCAGAAAACCCGTATGCGAGCGCTTCCAGAAGCCTCTGTTCTATAAAGCTCATCGTTGACCGAACCTCGCGTTAGCCTTGCGCTGAGCTTGTGCGGCGCGCTGCGCAAGCTGCGTTTGCGTGCGGCGCTCAGCCGGGGCTGACAGATTGAAGTTGTTGGTGATAGATGGTGCTGGGCGGCTGGCCATTTGCGGCATTGGCACCACATTCGATGCTGCCGGCGCCTGCTGGCCACGACGCATCGCCTCCAGGTTCTGCACGCCGATCCGGGCAGTGGCGTCAGCGTCGAATACGAACTCCTTGCCGTGCACCACGCCAGCCACATCGCCGATGCCCATGTTGCCGGTGTAGCCGCCCTCTCTGAATCCGGGCGTTGCCGCGCTGACCAATGCCTGCAGCGCACCAGTCTCGGCGACGGTTATACCGACCGCCGGCAGGTTCGCAGGGAACGGCGCAGACGCCCATGCCTTGCCGATGGCGTCAGCACTGGACAGCAGCACGCTGACCGTGGAATAGGCTTTCTGGATCGTGTAGAGCGACTTGTAAATGGTCGACTGCTCGCCTGCATACACCTTGGCAAGGTCGGACATGTCGCCAAAGAAGGACGCCCCAGCCTGCAGCATCACGTCCTGCCGTGCCTTCTCAATGGACTCCAGGCGCTCGCGGCTTTGCTCGTAGATGTTGGCTACGCGCTCGGCGTGGACCTCTTCCTCGATCTCCTTCAGCTCAAGGTAGGCCCGCTGCCGCTCCAGCTCCTGCTCACGCCACTGCTGCAGCTCTTCAGCTTGCTCGTCCAAGCGCTCAAGGTCAGTGATAAAGCCGGTAGTGTTCAGGCCCCCAAAGTCAGAGCCAGGCGCCTTGCTGACACCTTCAACCGTGCCGGGCTCAGGCTGCGCATTGACCTCGCGAATCTGGCGCAGCACGCGCAGCCGGGCCAGAGCCTCTTCGTTGCCCTGCCGTTCGTACTCGGCGATGCGCTCGGCATACTCCAGCTCAAACTGCAGATCGCGCGCCGCACGTTCCTGACCGGTCGCGCGCAGCAGCTCCAGGTTGATGTTCTGGATCTCGTTGAGGGCTTCTTTGGCGTCCAGTTCGTCCTGAAGGTCGCGCAGGCGTTGTTTCTGAGGGCCGGATAGCGCTTGAAGAGATCCGAAATTCAGCTCGTAGTTAAGCCTTGCTGCGGCACTATTCTGTCCATGCAGGGCGATCTCGCGTTCAAGGGCGCCAGCAGTGCTGGCATACAGGTTCAGCACTTCCTCGCTTGCACGCTTCTTGCGGTCGGCGGCCTCCTCCGCAGCCCTGGCACTTTCGTCGGCCGCATCCTCTGCAGCCTTGAATGCGTCAATTTCCTTCGCCATGGAGATAAGCTGCGCTTCCTCCGCGGGCGAGACCTGCAGCAGACCCTCTTTGATCTGCGCGCGAATGCGTTCTTCCTCGGTAATGGCGCCGAGCAGCACTCGCTCTTCATTCAGGCGCGCCAGATAATCCTGGCCGGCCTTGGTGCTGGATGCGCCGGAAGCTGCCGCCCCAAGCTGATCCAGCTGGTCCTTGAGCACCTCGATGTTGGACTGCGTCTGTTCTATCAGCCCGCGAGAAATGCTGCGGTTACCAGCTTCATAAAGGCGGGTATAGCGCGCCAGATTCTGCTCCTGTCGCGTCAGCACCTCTTGGATTCTTGCCGCCCGAGCCTCTGTCTCGACCTTGTTGAGGTTCTGAATGTTGGCAATAAGCCCGGCAAACTGGCGCTGCGACCTTTCAGCCGCCGTGCTCAGGCGGGTTACGCTGCCTTCCAGCTTGTCAGACGACCTGACGGCCTGCTCTGCGCTGTCGCTGAAATCGATGAACGACAGAGCTACAGCGCCAATTGTGAAGGCCAGGCCCACGGGGCCGCCAAGCAGGCCAAGCAGTCTGCCGCCCACACCGAGGGCCCCGCGCATAGCCACAGAGGCGACACCGGTTGATGCGGCTGACGCGGCGCTGGCCGCAGTTGATGCAGCAGTTGCCTTGGTTAGGTTGCCAGCTGCAGCGGCGGCAGCAGTTGTTGCCACGGCTCGGTTCGAGCTTGCGACAGCCACAGCCTGCTCTGCTGCAGCAAGCTCCCTGTCCACAATTGCCAGGCCCTTGCTCAGCGCTGTGTACTCGGCGGTGCCTTTCGCCAGGGCGACCTGCAAGGCAAAGAGCTGCTGATTGGCTCGCGCCTGGGCGAGAGCTGCGACTGCGGCAGCTTCAGTCGCGCGCGCTTTGTCGAGCTCAGCCAGCGCTGCAAGCTTGGCAGATTCAGCCTTTCTGACGTCGAACGCAGCTGCTTCTGCAACCAGGGCGTTGTTCTTGGCCTGCTGTACGGCCTGAGCAACCATCGCTGCTGTGTTAGTCGCAACGACAGTTGTGCCGCGAGCCATTACCAGGTAGAGGCCGGTCTCCAGCGCTTGCGCAACGCCTTCTACGTTCTCCGACAGGAACTTCAAGGATCCTGCGTAAGCCTCTACCCCTTGTTCAAAGGCAGGCTGAGAAATCTGGCCAAGCTTTACCCGCAAGTCTTCAAGGTAGCGCGTGCTGGAGCGCAGCTGCTTGCCGGCGTTATCGAGAGACGCCTCATAGGCGCCTGCGATATTTGGGGCGGCAGACATGACGGCATTGGTGCGCGCCTGGACCTTCTCTTGCTCGCTCAGCGCATCAGTTGTCTTACCGAGCTGGTCGGCCAGATCAGAATAGGAGCGCTCAAAGCTGACGTTCAGCCCGATATTGCGGAGCGTTTCCACCTCTGCCGTCTGGATGCCGCGAATCAGTCGCGCGAACGCCTCAGATGAGTTCAACCCACCGATGACCGCTGCGTCCTGGGCCAGCCTCGCAAGGTCGGTCGCATTTGCCAGATCGATGTTGGCGGACACCATCTTGGCGATATTGGAGCGCGACTCAATCGCCGAGATGCCGGTCTGCTTTAACCCCTGCTCAAGCGCATCGAGCTGGGACCGGCTGTAGCCAGCATTGCGCCCAACGACCTCCATCACAATGCCGAGTTCGTTGTAGCGCGAACTCAGCAGCGTGGTTTCCTTGACGAACTGAGCGACCTTGAACGACGCGAAGATGCCGGCGAGCGGCCTGAATGCTGCCACCATGCTGGTGGTGGATCGCTCGGTGTTGGCGGCTTGACGGTCGAAGTTACGCAGGTCGTCCGTAGCGCGCTTCGCGGAGGTGGAGTCCACCTCAATGACGAGACGGGCGTACTCAGTCATTGTGCATGCTCCTGGTAACTATCGAATCGATCTTCATGATGGCCTCGACCTCTGGCGGGTCCAGCATCTGGCCTGTCAGGGCGCACCAGCTGGAAAGCTCCTGGTAGGTCAGCGGTTCTATGCCCCGCTTAATCTGGAAATACAGCTGCCAGAGATATTCCATGCCGGCAGGCATTGGCGGCGTATCCAGTTCGGGCGGGCGAAAGCCTGTCTTGGCCACCGCCTCAAGCTGCTGCCGGACCGTCTGTTGCGATCCGGCAGGTCGCCTCATCAGCCTTATTTCCGCTTCCGCGTGCGCTTCGAGCTGGATGAGGCGTTCTCGAAAAAACGAGTCTTATCCGCCGCAATCTGGTCGATGTCGACGGCTACATGCGGCGCATTGGTCAGGAACTCGCGCACCGCGTCCCGCGTGCACTCTTCGTCAAACGACCAGTCAGCTACCAGAGAAACAACGGTGTCGCGCATGATTGAGTCCACCGTCTCGGCCCGCTCAAACTCTTCCATATCTTCCGGCAAGTCGCGAATGGCTCTGGCGGCCTGAAACTTGGCAGCGCGGAACGCATCTGATTCGGCGCCGCGAATACGGAGCCACTCGCCGGTTTCATCGCCATTGGCGAGCTTAAGCGGCAATTCAACGCCTGCATTAGCCTTGGGCAAGGTGTAGAAGTCTTCTTTCTTCATGGTTTCTCCAGGCATAAAAAAACCCGCCGAGTGGCGGGTTTCGTTTGTGCGTACTGTTCACATCTCTAATTCGACGACATACCAAGTGCCGGCGCCGTCAGGGTTCTTCAGTTTCGCGTAATACTTCGTTCTGATCTGCGCCCCAAAGGCATTCTGCGCGTCGACGTAGGCCCACACTTCGTGGGTGCAGCTGCCGACATATCGAGACCGCACGCCTTCTGCGTTTGTGCTCGGGAAGTCTGCTGTTGCTGGAGCCACCAAGCGATCGGTTACAAAATCCCGAGAAACCAGAATTGCCTCTGTACCGCTCTCGCAACTCGCCTGTGCTCGCTGTTCCGGCGTCATTGACTCGCCACAGGCCGCGAGAAGACTCGCCAGCCCAAAGATAATCAAAAATCGCATAACCACCCCTCCCTGATAAACAGGGAGGAATGTAGCACCTGCC
>DBHE01000209.1:17502-17805 GCA_002296055.1 Pseudomonadaceae bacterium UBA836 | reverse complement strand
TTCCGGACGGTCGGACTTGGCCAGCTCTTCACCAACAAAGCTGGAAGTGCCAGCGTCGTGGGCGGAGGCAACGGCTTCAACGGCAGCGCTGCCGCCTTCGGCCGCAACGGCGTCAAAGCCGGTGGCACGTACAGTGATGACCTTGATGGCAGCGCTGGACTGCACGGTGGCAATCGCGTTACCGGCGTAGATCGGGCGCTTGAAGGTGTCAGCGCTTTCAACAGCAGTGATCTCGGAGATCTGATCAACGTCCAGCAGCGCAGCAACGCGCGGCAGGTAGTTTTTGCCGTTGGTGCTGGCCGG
>DBHE01000209.1:16528-17126 GCA_002296055.1 Pseudomonadaceae bacterium UBA836 | reverse complement strand
TCCGGCAGCAGGTTTGCGTAGGCAGCGTTATCAGCCAGCAGGACCTTGCTTACGCCAGCAACTTTGGCAGCTGCGTCAGCAACGGCTGCGCAGCCAGCGCCGGCAACCAGTACATCGATGTCGCCACCGATAGCCTGAGCGGCCGCAACAGTGTTCAGAGTAGCTGCGTTCAGCTCGGCGTTGTTGTGTTCAGCAATAACCAGAATGCTCATGTTCAGATCACCTTGGCTTCGTTCTTCAGTTTGTCGACCAGCTCGTCAACGCTCTTGACCTTGATGCCAGCGCTGCGGGCAGCCGGGGCTTCAACCTTCAGGGTGGAGACGGTGGAGGCAGTGCTCACGCCCAGATCTTCCGGCTTGAGGGTTTCCAGCGGCTTCTTCTTGGCCTTCATGATGTTCGGCAGCGACGCGTAGCGCGGCTCGTTCAGACGCAGGTCAGTGGTAACAATGGCCGGCAGCTTCAGAGCAACGGTCTGCAGACCGCCGTCGATTTCACGGGTGACCTTGACGCTGTCGCCTTCAACGGCGACTTCAGAGGCAAAGGTGCCCTGAGCGTAGCCAGACAGTGCAGCCAGCATCTGGCCGGTCTGGTTGTTGTC
>DBHE01000209.1:14144-16135 GCA_002296055.1 Pseudomonadaceae bacterium UBA836 | reverse complement strand
GCCAGGGAGCTCAGATCGTCTGCGGACTCAACCAGAACAGCGCGGTCGGCGCCCAGTGCCAGGGCGGTGCGCAGTTGTTCCTGGGCGGCAGTCGGGCCGACAGTGACAGCGACGATTTCGGTGGCTACGCCCTTTTCTTTCAGGCGGACAGCTTCTTCTACGGCGATCTCGCAGAAGGGGTTCATGGACATTTTGACGTTGGCCAGATCAACACCGGAGTTGTCTGCCTTGACGCGAACCTTGACGTTGTAATCAACGACTCGCTTAACCGCTACAAGTACCTTCATGGTTGCCTCATTCAATGTGTAGCCAAAACAGGGCCCGAACAAATAGTGACCAGAAAGAAAAAAACGTTCACAATAAGACTAAACAGGGCCCGTCGTTCAAAAGCTCTTTATCATGACTTTCCAAGCACAGGCGGTCAATAGGAGCAATTCGACAAAAGGTCCAATTAAGGGCCAAAACGCCATCTTTGCGTTGGAGCGCAAAAAGCGGGCTGTTATACTGCGCCGCTTAATGGATCACGGAAGATCATCAAAGAATCCAATTACATGTGACGGGCCTAGAGTTAGGAGATAAGTTGTGGAACGCGAATTCATGGAGTTTGACGTTGTCATCGTAGGTGCCGGCCCCTCTGGCCTGGCAGCTGCATGCCAAATCAAAAAGCAGGCCGCTGAAGCCGAACAGGAAATCAGCGTCTGTGTCGTAGAAAAAGGCTCCGAAGTCGGCGCCCACATTCTCTCCGGTGCGGTATTCGAGCCGCGTGCCCTGGACGAACTCTTCCCTGACTGGAAAGAGCTGGGCGCCCCGCTGAACACCGAGGTCAAGCGCGATGACATCTATATGCTCACCAGCGCAGAAAAAGCCACCAAGCTGCCTGACCTCTTCGTGCCCAAGACCATGCACAACCATGGCAACTACATCATCTCTCTGGGCAACCTGTGCCGCTGGCTGGCCGAACAGGCCGAAGCACTGGGCGTTGAGGTGTATCCGGGCTTTGCTGCTCAAGAAGCACTGATCGACGAAGAAGGTATCGTCCGCGGCATTCTTACTGGCGACCTGGGCGTTGACCGTGAAGGCAACCCCAAGGAAGGCGTTTATACCCCGGGTATGGAGCTGCGCGCCAAGTACACCCTGTTCGCTGAGGGCTGCCGTGGCCACATTGGCAAGCAGTTGATCAAGCGTTACAACCTGGACTCCGAAGCAGACGCCCAGCACTACGGCATCGGCATCAAGGAAATCTGGGACATCGACCCGGCCAAGCACGATCAGGGCCTAGTGGTTCACACCGCTGGCTGGCCGCTGGATATCGTCGGCACCGAGAACACCGGTGGCTCCTTCCTGTACCACATCGAGAACAACCAGGTTGTGGTTGGTCTGATCATCGACCTGTCCTACGCTAACCCGCACCTGTCGCCGTTCGATGAATTCCAGCGTTACAAGCACCACCCGGTAGTCAAGCAGTATCTGGAAGGCGGCAAGCGTGTTGCCTACGGCGCTCGCGCCATCTGTAAAGGCGGCCTGAACTCCCTGCCGAAGATGGTCTTCCCGGGCGGCGCACTGATCGGCTGCGATCTGGGCACCCTGAACTTCGCCAAGATCAAGGGCAGCCACACTGCCATGAAATCCGGCATGCTGGCTGGCCAGGCTGTGGTTGAAGCCCTCAAGGCTGGCCGTGAAGGCGGCGATGAGCTGACCGGTTACGTCGACAACTTCAAGTCCAGCTGGCTGTACGACGAGCTGTTTGCAGCGCGTAACTTTGGCCCGGCGATCCACAAGTTTGGCCCGCTGCTGGGCGGCGCATTCAACTACGTCGATCAGAACTGGTTCGGCGGCAAGATTCCGGTCACCCTGCACGATACCAAGCCGGACTACGCCTGCCTGAAAAAGGCTTCCGAAGCGACCAAGATCGACTACCCCAAGCCCGACGGCGTACTGAGCTTCGACAAGCTGTCTTCTGTCTTCATGTCCAACACCAACCATGAAGAAGA
>DBHE01000209.1:0-13774 GCA_002296055.1 Pseudomonadaceae bacterium UBA836 | reverse complement strand
CCTGCCGCTGTACGACGAGCCGGCACAACGCTACTGCCCTGCTGGCGTTTACGAAGTCGTGACCCAGGACGACGGCGAGAAACGCTTCCAGATCAACGCGCAGAACTGCGTACATTGCAAAACCTGCGACATCAAGGACCCGGCCCAGAACATCAACTGGATCGCGCCCGAGGGCATGGGTGGCCCGAACTACCCGAACATGTAACGCGCCTCGGCGCGTTATAGCAGCAAGCCTCAAGCGGCAAGCTGCAAGCAAACCCGGCTCCGGCCGGGTTTTTTGTGCCCTCAAGCTGCAAAGCGAACGCCGCCCCCCTCGGGCAAGCGTACTCAGGACGAGGCCTGCAAGTAGGCCGTCAGCTGCATCTCAACGCTATTTGCTGCCATGCATAGGCAAAAGAAAACCCGCGCGATTCGAAACCGCGCGGGTTCTTTCTTGCGGCTTGCAGCTTGTTCTAGGCCTGCGGCATCACATCCACCGCCACACTAAGCACATGCTCGCCGCCGCCCGTCATCACGCCCTTGAGGGGGGTCACATCGGCGAAGTCACGCCCCCAACCAAGCACGATGTAACGCTCGTCCGGCACGCAGCCGTTGGTCGGGTCAATTTCAAGCCAGCCCCAGCCCGGTATGAACACCGCCAGCCATGCGTGGGTGGCGTCCGCGCCGAGCAGTTTCTCCTGCCCCGGCGGCGGCATGGTTTCCATATAGCCGCTGACATAACGCGCTGCCAGCCCGAGCGAGCGCAAACAACCGATGGCCAGATGTGCGAAGTCCTGGCAGACGCCACGCTTGCTGGCCAGTACGTCCTGCAAGGGGGTGGCCACAGTAGTGAATTCAGGGTCGTAGGTGAATTCGGTGAAAATCCGGGTATTCAGCTCCAGCACCGCATCAATCAGGTTACGTGCGGGCGTGAAACTGCTGCGGGCAAACTCGGCCAGTTCGGCGCTTTGATACACAAAGGGCGAGCTGAGCACATACAGCCGCGCATCCAGACAATCACGGTTGGTGCGACGCGGGTCCTGGCGCAGTTCCAGCACCGCTTGCTCCCAGGCGATGCCCGAGAAGATGTCAGCCAAGGGTCTTGGATGGGTGATGATTTCACTGCTGACGCTAACGTCCAGGCTGTCGTGCAAGGACTCGATGGAAAAATACACCACCCGGTTGCCGAAAAAATCGGTGCGCTCGCGCTGTCGGTCAGGCCGCGGACTGATCGTCAGTTGACTGTTGCTGCACTCCTGCCAGGGCAGCACCCGAGGCAGAATACGCGCCTCGTTCTGACTCAGGCTGGCCGGGCCGCTGTATTGATAACGGGTACTGTGGCGTAACAGGTACTTCACCGGAAACCTCTCAGGCCTGGCCGCTGTAGTGCATGCTGACCAACTGGCGTGGCGCCTCAACATGACTGAAGTGACTGTGGGTAATGGCGTTGGACAACTCGGCCATTGGCTGGATCAACTGGTCAAGCAGGTTGTTCAGCGCTTCGCGCGCCGATGCCGAACCCTCCAGGTCCGCCAGCGTCTCGATATCGACCAGATGCAAGGCGCTGGTGGCCTGAATGATCAGCCGTTGCTCCTGATTGCGGTACGGTGAGCTGCCTGGCGAGGGCAGTTTGGCGATTTGCGAGCCCAGGCGCTTGAGCATATAGCCGATAGAGCGCGGGTTGGCCTCATCGAACAACAGCAGGTCAAGAATCGCCAGCGGGTGCAGCTGTGAGCGGTAGCGACGGCGATACACTGTCAGGTTGTCCGTGGTCGCCAGTACCACCTCCCACAGCGGAATGCCGGGCTCGTCGGCAGTCAGCAGTGCCAGTTTGAGCAGCTCAAGCGAACCTAGGGCGCGCTCGAGAAAACGCCCGATATCGAGAAAACGCCAGCCATAGTGATGCGGCATGGTTTCGTTGCACAGACCAAAAAAGGCAGCCAGATCCAGCACCATGGCTTCCAGATGGCGCTGCCCCACCACCACGCCCCGCGTGCGCGACATGCTGTTGAAGTGCTGCCGCAGACTGTTGATGGCGCGCCAGGTGTCATCACCCAGGTGATCGCGCACGGCGCGGCTGTTGCGTACAAAGTGGCCGAACAGCACCGGCAGGCCATCGGGCAGATCATCGGCGAACAGCTGCAGCAAGCGATCACGGGTGGCGATGTACTCTCGCGAGAACCGGCTACTGGCGGGCGTTTCTTCCTCAAGCTCAGCCGGGTCCAGCGGGATTTCCAGCGCACGCAACAGGTCAGGCATCAGCTGCGAACCGCTCTCCTGCCGGTCATCTTGCAGCAGCCTTGCCAGCGCCTCGCGCAGCAGCCGCCCACGCGTGTCCAGTCGCTCACCATAACGCCCCATCCAGAACAGGCTTTCTGCCACGCGGCACGGCAGGTCCTTGCCATCACGGGTCACGACGATTGGCCCCAACGCCTGCCGCAGCAGGCTGATATGCGGCTGGGGCACCGGCGCCATCACCCAGATATCCTTCACCAGGCGACTCTTCATCAGCGGCGCACCTGGCTCACCAACCCAGGCCAGCCCGCCCGGCATGACGCGATAATTTCGCTCATTGACCGGCTTGGTCAGATCATCAGGCTCAACCAGGCTGAAAAAGCGCAGCGTCGCATTTTGCCGCTCCAGCGTACCCGTCTGCGGGTTGAAGCCTGGGGTCACCGCCGCTTCAACAGGCCGTTGGGCGGTGAACAGATAAGGATGCCGTTCCATGCTGATACGCAGGTCGCGCAGCGCTTCAAGGCCCATTTGATCGGCATGGTAGAGACGCCCAGGCTTGCTGATATCACGCAGAATCCAGCCATCGATCTCTGTCTTAACCTGCTCCAGTGAGCGAGGATCGCCACACCAGAGGGTTTCTCGGCAAGGCAACAACAGCTCCTCGCCCAGCAGCGCCTCACACAGCGCCGGCAAAAAGGCCGATAGCCCCGGATGTTCAAGAATACCCGCGCCCAGCGCATTGGCGATGTGCACGTTGCCGCAACGCGCGGCCTGCAACAGCCCCGGCACCCCAAGCAGCGAGTCCGGGCGCAGTTCTAACGGGTCACACCAGGGATCGTTAATCTGGCGCAGAATCACATCCACCTGCTTGAGGCCACCCAGGGTGCGCATGGCGACTTGGCCGTCACGCACCACCAGATCGTCGCCCTCAACCAGCGAGAAGTTCATGTAGTTGGCCAGCCAGGCATGCTCGAAATAGCCGGGGCTGCCCGGCCCCGGCGACAACAGCACGATATTGGGTTGCTCGCGCTGCCCATTGGCGAGACTGGCCAGACAGCGGTGCTGCGCCTGCAGAAAGCCCGCCAGCCGCTTGATTGGCGCCTCGCGGTAGATACTTGGCAAGGCGCGCGCCAGGGTAATGCGGTTCTCCAGAGCGTAGCCGGCGCCGGCGGGAGACTGGGTCCAATCGGCCAGCACCTGCCAACCGCCCTGGCTGTCGCGCACCAGGTCAGTACCATGGAATATCAGCAGAGGCCGCTCAACCTGAGGTGGATCATCCGCTGCAGAGAACAGAAACCCGGGGTGGGTAAAGATCAGTTCGGGTGGCAGCAGCCCTTCGCTGATAATGCGCCGCGCGCCGTAGAGGTCATCCAGAATGTGCTCAAGCAGGCGGCTGCGCTGGCGCAGGCCCGCCTCCAGTTCATCCCACTCCTGGGTACCGACTACCCAGGGCAGACAGTCCAGTTGCCAGGAGCGCAGTTGACCTGGATCGTCTTCGTAGGGGTTGAAGGTAACGCCGTTCTCGTGCAGCAGATTCTGGGTTTCTTCCCAGCGGCCGGCCAGCACGTCCGGGCCAAGGCGCGCGACATCTTCCAGCAAGGCCTGCCAAGGCGCACGCGGCTGCTGATCTTCGCCCAGCAGCTCGTCGTGCCCGGCGTGTCCTGCGTACTCGCCGAGAATGGCCTTGACGGCAGACCCCAGATTGACAGCTTGTTGCATGCAACGCTTCCCGGTGACGGCTGAGAATCAGCAGCCTGATGTGTGAGGCCGTCGATTATAAACCAGGAGTGCGCACCCCGGCGCGCCGCAGATCGAGCGTATGTGGATACTCTTGTCCGGGTGCCTGCTGGATCTCGGCCATCGCCCCCTGGGTGTGACCGTATTCCCAGAAGCGCGCCATGCGCCGTGCTTCTGCTTCATTGGCATTGATCGGGAAGCGTTCGAAGTTGCGTCCGGCCGGGTGCACCACATGATAGGTGCAGCCGCCCAGCGAGCGGGCGTTCCAGGTATCGACCAGATCAAACACCAGCGGCGCCTGCACGGCGATGGTCGGATGCAGCGCCGACGGTGGCTGCCAGGCACGATAGCGCACCGCTGCCACCGCCTCGCCCGCGACACCGGTCGACTGCAGCGGCACCCGGAAGCCGTTGCAGGTCAATACGTGACGCGCCGGGTTGTAGTCCTGCAGTTTGACCTCAAGCCGTTCGACCGAGGAATCCACATAGCGCGCCGTGCCGCCACCGCTGACTTCCTCGCCCAGCACATGCCACGGCTCGATAGCCTGACGCAGAGTGATACGCGTGTCGCCGTATTGCACCTCGCCAGCATGGGGGAAGCGAAACTCCAGAAAAGGCGCGAACCAGTCTTCTGCAAAGTCAAAGCCGTGCTCGCGCAGATCCGCCAGCACCTCGCACAGGTCACGCCAGAGGTAATGCGGCATCATCCACTTGTCGTGCAGGGCGGTGCCCCAGCGCGCCAGCGGCTGGCGATACGGGTGGGCAAAGAAGCGCGCCACCAAAGCGCGAATCAGCAGTTGCTGCATCAAGCTCATGCGCGCATGCGGCGGCATTTCAAAACCGCGCAGCTCCAGCAGCCCAAGGCGCCCGGTGGCGCTGTCGGGCGAGTACATCTTGTCGACGCAAAACTCGGCACGGTGGGTATTGCCGGTGATATCCGTCAGCAGGTTGCGCACCAGGCGGTCAACCAGCCAGGGCTGCGGCACCTCACCTTCCGGCATCTGCGACAGCGCAATTTCCAGCTCATACAGCGCCTCGTAACGCGCCTCATCCACTCGCGGCGCCTGACTGGTCGGGCCGATAAACATGCCGGAGAACAGATATGACAGACTCGGATGATGCTGCCAGTAGGTCAGCATGCTGGCCAGCAGATCAGGCCGACGCAGGAACGGCGACTGGGCCGGCGTGCGGCCGCCCAGGGTAACGTGGTTGCCACCGCCGGTGCCGGTATGGCGGCCGTCGAGCATAAACTTCTCGGTGCCCAGACGGGTTTGGCGCGCCTCTTCGTAGAGAATTTCGGTGTTGCGCACCAGCTCCGGCCAGCTGGCCGCCGGCATGATGTTCACCTCGATGACACCCGGGTCCGGGGTGATCATGAATTTTTCGATGCGGTTATCCGAAGGCGGCGCATAGCCCTCAATGCACACCGGCATATCCAGCTCGGCGGCCGTGTGCTCAATGCACGCCAACAGCTCCAGATAGGACTCAAGCTCGGTCAGCGGCGGCATGAAGATAAACAACTTGCCGTCACGCGGCTCGATGCACAGCGCAGTGCCGATGACACCACCGTCGCTCAACTCGGGCAGTTGCTCCTGCCAGTCCTGCCCCGCTGCCATGTGATGCATGCCGTCGTGGCGGATGCTGTGCACAGCGCTGTAGCGGCTCGCCACCTCGCCGTGCAGGTCGGGCAGCGGCGCGGGCTCGTCAAACAGCGACAACGGCTGCGCCTCTTCACGCCGGGCAATGGGCAACGACGACAGCGGCAGGCGCAGGCCCATGGGCGAGTCACCCGGTACCAGATACAACTGCTCACGCCGCAGGGGCCAATCGCCACTGAGCCAGCCGCCCTGCTCTGCCCGTGTCAGCGGCAATGTGTAGCCCACGGTACGGTCAAGACCACGCTCCAGCAGACGCGCCAGACGCAGGCGATTTTCATCGTCCTTGAGGTCTTCACCGCGCAGGTCAACGTCGATGGGCTGAGTACGTTCCAGCCAGAGGTAGTAGTAGGCGTCTTCAAAGCAAGGCAGCAAATGCTTACCCGACACGCCCAGGCGGCGCATCAGCGCCTCGGCAAAGCGTTTGGCGCTGTGCTCGTCCGCGCCGTAATCGCGGTCCACGTCAGCCAGCCAGCGATCATCCTGCCACATCGGCTTGCCGTCACGACGCCAGTAACAGGCTAGCGCCCAGCGTGGCAGCGGCTCGCCCGGATACCATTTACCCTGCTGATAATGGATCAGCGAATGGGGCGCAAAATGGGGTCGCAGGCGGCGTAGCAGACGTTCGGAGAGCCCCCTTTTGGTCGGACCTTGCGCCGCTATGGTCCATTCTGGTGCATCCATGTCGTCGATAGACACGAAGGTCGGCTCGCCGCCCATGGTCAAACGCACGTCCAGCTCATCCAGGCGCGCATCAACTTGCTGCCCCAGCGCCAGAATATCCTCCCACTGGCTGTCGCTGTAAGGCTTGGTTACCCGCGGGTCTTCGTGCACCCGAGTGACACTCATGTCAAAGCCAAACTCGACTTCGCAGGGGTCGCTTGCGCCGGTGATGGGCGCCGCGCTAGCCGGCTCAGCGGTGGCCGCCAGCGGCAGATGCCCCTCGCCCGCCAACAGGCCTGACGTCGGGTCCAGGCCGATCCAGCCGGCACCGGGCACAAACACCTCGGTCCAGGCGTGCAGATCGGTAAAGTCGGTTTCGGTCCCTGAAGGGCCATCCAACGCTTTGACGTCGGCGGTCAGTTGCACCAGATAGCCTGAGACAAAGCGCGCTGCCAGCCCCAGTTGTCGGCAGATATGTACCAACAGCCAGGCTGAATCACGGCAGGATCCGCTGGCCAATTCCAGGGTCTGCTCGGGCGTCTGCACCCCCGGCTCCATGCGAATACCGTAGGTAATATCGTTGGCCAGCCGCTGATTGAGGCTGACCAGAAAATCAGTGATTGAGCACTCTTCGCGGCTGACAGAGGTAAGCCATTTGCTCAACAAGGGCCCTGGCTTGGGGCTTTCAAGGTAAGGCGCCAACTCCTTGCGCAAGCCATCCTGGTAATCAAAGGGGAACTGTTCGGCGTACTCCTCGACAAAGAAATCAAAGGGGTTGATTACCGTCATCGGGGCAACCAGCTCTACTTCGATAGACAGGTGGCGCATCTTCTCTGGAAACACCAGGCGGGCCACATGGTTGCCAAAAGGATCTTGCTGCCAGTTGATGAAGTACTCACCTCCGCTAATCTTGAGGCTATAGGCATCAACCGGCGTGCGGCAATGCGGCGCCGGACGCAGGCGTACCAGGTGCGGCGACAGCGCAACCGGCTTGTCGAAATCGTAGGTGGTCTGGTGCCTTAGTGCTACGCGGATTGTCATGACAGATGATCCCGATCAAGTGTGCGGCCGTGCCCGCGACAGTAGAAGCAATGGCTGTGCCAAGGCACAGCGATACTCAACCTTTAACACAGGTGGGTGACAATCTTCGCTGCCGCCTGTAACAACGCGCTGAACAGGACCGTGCCCCGATCCAGTGCGTCTGGTATGGCAATTGCAGGTTGCACACCAACCTTTCCCTGGCGAATAGAGTAGCTGAATGAGTAAAGTAAACTGGGACGATTACACTTCGAAGGGCTTTTACGACGAACTCATCAAGGCACCGGGACAGCCCCGCGCGGAGGCCGAGCTGTTGTGCCAGTATCTCGCCAATCTCGACGCCCGCGAGCTGAACGAGCACAAGACCGCGGCCGAGGTAGCCATCCAGCTGATGGGCATCACCTTTACCGTGTACACCGAAGGCAACATGATCGACCGGGCCTGGCCCTTCGACATCGTGCCGCGCATCATCCCGCTGGCCGAGTGGCAGAAGACCGACGCCGGGCTCAAGCAGCGCGTACAGGCGCTGAACATGTTTATCGACGACCTCTACCACGACCAGAAAATCGTCAAGGATGGCGTGGTGCCCAAGGAAGTCCTGGCCCAGTCGGTTAACTTCCGGCCGCAGTGCGTCGGCATCTCTACCCCGCATAACGTCTGGGCCCACATCTGCGGCTCAGATCTCGTGCGTGACAAGGACGGTACGCTCTACGTTTTGGAAGACAACCTGCGCGTCCCCTCCGGCGTGTCCTACATGCTGGAAAACCGCAACGTGACCAAACGGGTTATGCCCGACCTGTTTGCCACCGGGCTGATCCAGCCGGTCGACGACTACACCGCCCAGCTGTATGACACGCTCGCCTCGCTGTCGCCGCGCCCCGGCGACGACCCCTGCATCGTTATCCTGACTCCCGGCATCTACAACTCCGCCTACTACGAGCACTCCTATCTGGCCCAGCAGATGGGTGTGCAACTGGTCGAGGGCACAGACCTGGTAGTAGGTGACGACGACTGCGTCTACATGCGCAAGATCGACGGGCTGGCGCGGGTGGACGTGATCTACCGCCGCGTTGATGACATGTTCATCGACCCCGAGGTATTCAACCCCGACTCCATGCTCGGCGTACACGGCCTGATGCGCGCCTGGCGTAAGGGCAACGTGGCACTGGCCAACGCACCGGGTGCCGGCGTGGCAGACGACAAGGTGATCTACGCCTTTGTACCCAAGATCATCGAATACTATCTGGGCCAGGAGCCGCTGCTGCCGAACGTGCCGAGTTACCTGTGCATGTTCGACGATGACCGCAAGTACGTACTCGACAACCTCGATAAGCTGGTGGTCAAGCCGGCTAACGAATCGGGCGGCTACGGCATGCTGATCGGCCCGCATGCGACTAAAAAGGAACGCGACACCTTTGCCGAATTGATCAAAGCCGACCCTCGCAATTACATGGCGCAGCCGACACTCAGCCTGTCCACCTCGCCAACGCTGTGCGGCAACAGCATGGAGCCGCGCCACGTGGACCTGCGGCCCTTTATCCTGTCTGGAGAATCCACCTGGGTTACTACCGGCGGCCTGACCCGGGTCGCACTTACCAAAGGTTCGCTGGTCGTCAACTCCTCGCAGGGCGGCGGCAGCAAAGACACCTGGATCGTTGACCTGGCAGGGAACTGACTCATGCTTTCACGTGTAGCCGAAAATATTTACTGGATGGCCCGCTACCTGGAGCGCGCCGAAGACACCGCTCGCCTGCTGAGCGTCAACAGCCACCTGCTGCTCGACCTGCCTCGTTCGACCAAGCTTGGCTGGGCCGAAATCATCGCCATCACCGGTAACGACGCCCTGTTCGATGAGCTCTACCCCACTCGCGATGAAGCCAGCGTGCTGTCGTTCATGTGCGGTGACCGCCGCTACTCCGGCTCGATTCTCAGCTCCCTGGCCGCCGCCCGCGAAAACCTGCGCACCACCCGCGACGTAATCCCGCGTGAGATCTGGGAAGAGGTTAACCAGCTGTACCTGAGCGTCAAGGACCAGGTGGGCTCGGGTATCA
Source organism: Pseudomonadaceae bacterium UBA836 (assembly GCA_002296055.1). GTDB lineage: Bacteria > Pseudomonadota > Gammaproteobacteria > Pseudomonadales > Pseudomonadaceae > Halopseudomonas. Next base: position 4,417 of record DBHE01000209.1, on the reverse strand, counting down.
CACCGCGCCGGCGAGACGCCTTTCTCGGCCGGGTGATCCGCAGCTGCCAAACCGTCAATGGGCTTATTGAGGGCACCCTGAGTTACACCCAGGTGCGCTCCTTCCTGATGCTCGGGCGCCAACTGGAGCGCGCCGACATGACCACGCGCATCATTGACGTACGCTCGGCCAACCTGTTGCCACGTAGCGCAGAAGACCTGAAACCCTTTGAAACGCTGCAGTGGATGAGCGTACTCAAGTCACTGACCGGCTATCAGATGTATCGTCAGCATGTTCGGTTGCGCATTCGTGGCCCGGATGTGCTTAGCTTCCTGCTGCAGGATCGGCTGTTCCCGCGTAGCGTAGCCTGCTGCATGGAACGCTTGGCCAATGCCCTGCAGACCCTGCCAAGGCACGAACTGGCACTGCAAGAGGTGGAAACCTGCCGGCAAAACCTGAGCAAACCGGATGTAACCCTGCTGGCCGCCGAGCCCGATGAGCTGCACGCCTTTGTCGATGAGATTCAGATCGACTTTGACGAGCTGCACGCAGCGATCAGCCAAACCTATTTCGCCAGCCCGGAGCAGCTGCAGAGCAGCAGTTGAGCGGGCACAGGAGGCCCCGTGAGCTATTTCGAGCAACTGCTGCAACGCAGTCGCGGACAACAGCTGTTCGATTATCACCCCAACGGCTTGCTGCAGCGCTGCAGCTGCGGCCAGCCAATATTCTTCGACAATACCCACTGCCTGCGCTGCGGTGCCGAGCTGGGCTATCTGCCGGCCTCAGGCCAGCTGCTGGCCCTGCAGCCCGACGCAGAGCACTGGCAGACCCAAGAGGACAGCCCGCGCGCTGTGCGCTGCTGCGGTAACCGCAAAGGCCCCGCCCAATGCAACTGGATGATTCCGGCCGATAGCGACGCCAGCCTATGTCTGTCATGTGACCTCAACCTGACCATCCCCGACCTCAGCCAGCCCGATAGCGGCGCTCTGTGGCTAGAGGTGGAGCAAGCCAAACGCAGGCTGGTAGCCCAGCTGGTGCTGCTTGGGCTGCCCGTGGTGCCACGCAGGCTGGACCCCGAGCATGGGCTCGGTTTTCACCTGCTGCGCCAGTTGCCTGGCGGCCCACCGGTGACCACCGGACACATGGCCGGCGAAATCACCCTGGATCTCGCCGAAGCAGACCCCGCCAACCGCGAGCAGCGCCGCCAGCAACTGCACGAACACTATCGCACCCTGCTTGGCCACTTTCGCCATGAGAGCGGCCACTACTACTGGGATCGGCTGGTGCAAAACAGCGACTGGCTGACGCCCTACCGCGAGCTGTTCGGCGATGAGCGCGCTGACTACCAAGCCGCCCTCAAAACGCACTACGACCACCCCGTCAGCAACTGGCAGCAACATTTCATCAGCCAGTACGCCAGCGCCCACCCCTGGGAGGACTGGGCCGAAACCTGGGCGCACTATCTGCACATGACCGATACCCTGAACGCCGCGCTGGACTTTGGCATTCAACCCGGCAGCCTGGCGATGCAGGTCGAGCCCTTCGACAGCAGCCAGCTACCGCCCTTGCCACTCGGTCAAGACGAGCGCGAGGCCTTTCTGGATTTCTGCAATCGCTGGGTGCAGCTCAGCAGCGTGCTGAACGTGCTGGCGCGCAGTATGGGGCAGACCGATATCTACCCCTTTGTGCTCAATGTCGACAGCCTGCGCAAGCTGTACCTGGTACATGCCCTGATTGCCGATAGCAGCACGCGCACTAGCGCCGACTGACGTCACGCGCGCCGAGGCCGGCGTGCGTGCCTACAGCTCAAGCTGCGATCGTCGGAATCAGTCGCGGACGCGTCGGGTTGGATGGCAACGGGGGCAAGCCGTGGGCGGCTCTGGCGCGTTGACATTCCGGACTGTCCTGGCCGTTTTCGCCGTGATAGGGAAACTCCCTGCACGGACTGGGGCGCTGCTCATAAATATTGCAACGCACGCCTTCTCCAACCGTTCCCAGCAAGCCGACACAACGCGGCTTGGGCTGATTGGTGCCCTGCATGCAGGCACGGTAAGGCGTTAATTGTTCGGTAAGGTGGGTGGGTACGTCACCCCCTGGGGCACTATCGGTTTCTCCCCAGTAAAAAGACACCCTGAATGTGGCGCAACAGGCGCCGCAGTTCAGACAGGGCGAATGGTCGCTCATTTCATCGCAATCCTCAGGCCGCTACGGTGCGCGCTTTTTACTCCGCGCCGCGCCGCCGCACAAGAGGCGCCGAGGGGCAAAAGCGACTTTATTTTGTAACCGCTATCACCTCCCCGCATGACGTGGCATTTGCCACCGTCTGCGCCTTCTGTCAGCTCACCTGGCAGGCTACTATTCTGGGTTCACGCACACCACGGATACCTCTAAACATGGCACACAGCAACTGCATCGCCGGCGTCGACCTGGAACGGATTTCGCGCATCGGCTCCCATCTGCAATCAGCCTACATCGACGCAGGCAAGCTGCCTGGCGCCCTGACGCTGGTCGCCCGCCGCGGTGAACTGGTGTACTGCCATGCACAGGGTTTGCGCGATGTCGAGCGCGGCCTGCCGGTCGAGCGCGACACCCTCTTCCGCATCTACTCGATGACCAAGCCGGTCACCTCCATTGCGGTGATGCAGCTTTACGAGCAAGGACGCTTTCTGCTCGATGATCCGGTGCACAAGTACATCCCCAGCTGGAGCAACCTGCGCGTGTACAAGACCGGCGTCTACCCGCAGATACTGACTACCGCCTGCGAACGGCCGATGACCATCCGCGATCTGCTCACCCATCAGTCGGGCCTGACCTACGGCTTTATGAACCGCACCAACGTCGACGCCGCCTACCGCAGCCTCAAACTCGACGGCGGCCCCGGCCTGACCCTGGATCGGTTAATCGAAGATCTGGCCCGCCTACCACTGGAGTTTTCACCCGGCACCGCCTGGAACTACTCTGTCGCAACCGACGTGTGCGGCTATCTGGTACAGGTACTATCCGGCCTGACCCTGGATGAGTACTTCCAGCGCCATATCTTCGCACCACTGGGCATGGTGGATACCTTCTTCACCGTCCCCGCCGACAAGCTGGCGCGCTTTGCTGCCTGCTACCAGTTCCAGCCCGGCGGCAGTTTCAGCCTGCAGGACGACCCGCAGGATTCCAACTTCAGCAAAGCTCACGGCTATCTGTCCGGTGGCGGCGGGCTGGTCTCCACCATCGACGACTACTACCGCTTCGCCCAAGCCCTGGCCAACGGTGGCGAGCTGGACGGCGCACGCATCATCGGTCGCAAGACGCTGGAATTCATGCGCATGAACCACCTGCCCAACAATCAGGACCTGCCGGGTGTCTCCGTCGGCTCCTTCAGCGAGACGCCCTATGACGGCAGCGGCTTTGGCCTGGGCTTTTCAGTCAAGATCGACGTCGCCAAGTCACAGACCAACGGCTCAACGGGCGAGTACGGCTGGGGCGGCATGGCCAGCACCAACTTCTTCATCGATCCAGTAGAAGATTTGCTGATGGTGTTCATGACCCAACTGATCCCCTCCTCCAGCTATGCCGTGCGCCAGGAGCTGCGCGCCATTATCAATGGTGCGCTGGTGGACTGACCCGTACCCCGGCACGCGCCCACAAAAAAACCGCCCAAAGGCGGTTTTTTTGTACATCAACCCACTCAGCTACGCAGCTTGTCCGGACGGATCAGGAAGCGCGCCAGTGCAGGCAGCAGCCACAGGGCGCCGAACATATTCCACAGGAACATGAAGGTCAGCAGAATGCCCATGTCAGCCTGGAACTTGATGGCCGAGAAGATCCAGGTCGCTACGCCGATAGCCAGGGTGAAGCCGGTGAAGGTCACAGCCTTACCTGTGGTCTTCAGGGTTTCATAGTAGGCTTCCTGCAGCGGCAGGCCCTGACGCAGGTAGGTCTCCAGTCGGCTGTAGATATAGATGCCGTAGTCAACACCAATACCCACACCCAGCGCGATTACCGGCAGGGTTGCGACTTTCACACCAATGCCAAGGAAGGCCATCAGTGCGTTGGCCAGTACCGAGGTCAGTGCCAGCGGAATGATGATACAGAGCACCGCACGGATCGAGCGGAAGGTCACCAGACACATCAGGATAACGACCGCGTACACGGTCAACAGCATCTTGGTCTGGGACGCTTCAATCACTACGTTGGTAGCCGCTTCGATACCGGCGTTACCGGCCGCCAGCAGGAACTGCATGTCGTCGGTGTTGTGCTCGGCAGCGAACTCTTCCACGGCGGCGGTTGCGCGCTGCAGGGTTTCGGCCTTGTGGTCATCCAGGAAGATCATGACCGGTGCCAGCGAACAGGCCGAGTTGAACATGCCAGACGGCGCGCGGCTGATGGCGTTGTTCAGGTTGTCCTGGTTGCGCGACAGGGTCTGCCACTTCAGGTTGCCCTCGTTGTT
>DBHE01000115.1 GCA_002296055.1 Pseudomonadaceae bacterium UBA836 | reverse complement strand
CTGTTCGGGTCCAGGCCCAGGTAGAAGAGCGCGGAGGGGATGATCTCGGCCGGCGCATCAAGGAAGGCTACGCCGCAGGAGGCCAGCTTCTCCATGTTCTCCGGCTTGAATACCAGATCCCAGGAGTTGACCGGTGCATCTTCACCCAGCACGGCCTTGACCTTCTCCGGGTTGTAGCCGATGCCGGTGGTGCCCCACAGGTAGGGGAAGGCGTACTGGTTGCCCGGGTCGTTGGTCTCTAGGGCGCGCAGCAGGGTCGGGTCCAGGTTTTCCCAGTTCGGCAGTTTGCTGCGGTCCAGCGGCATGAAGGCGCCGGCTTTGATCTGCTTGCCGAGGAACTGGTTGGAGGGCACTACAATGTCGAATCCGGAGCTGCCCGAGAGCAGTTTGGCTTCCAGTACTTCGTTGCTGTCGAAGACGTCATAGACCGGGCGAATGCCGCTAGCCTCCTGGAAGTTGTCCAGGGTGTCCTCGGCGATGTAGTCCGACCAGTTGTAGACGTTAACCACCTCTTCTGCCTGCGCCGCTGCGCTGATGGATACAGCCGTCGCAGTCGCCAGCAGTGTCTTGCCCAGATGCTTCATCATCGTTTCAACTCTCCATCCATTGTTTGGAAACGCGGTGGTGGGGCACGGGTGGCGCCCCGACGCAGTCAAGCGCCCTGTGGCCAGCATAGCCGCTGGCCAGCAGCCGTGTCAGACGCCCAGTTGCTCGGCCACCTGATCCAGCACCGTCCAGGCCTTGTCGACCAGTTCGTCGATCTCGCTGCGGCTGATCACCAGCGGCGGCGACATGATCATGGTGTCACCCACCGCGCGCATGACCAGACCGTTGGCGACACAGAGATCGCGACACAAGGTGCCGACGCTGCCCTTGTCCGGGAAGCGTTCCCGGGTGGCCTTGTCTTTGACCAGCTCGATGGCGCCGAGCAGGCCTACACCGCGTACTTCACCTACCAGGCGATGCTCTGCCAGGCCGGCGATTTTCTCCTGCAAATACGGTGCCGCTTCTTCGCGAACATACTCGACGATCTTTTCGTCGCGCATGATGCGCAGGTTTTCCAGGCCAACGGCCGCTGAGGCCGGGTGCCCGGAATAGGTGTAACCGTGATAGAACTCGCCGCCGTGCTCGACCATGGTCTCGACCACACGATCACTGACAATCACGCCGCCCATCGGCAGGTAGCCGGAGGTCATGCCCTTGGCAATCGGCATCAGGTCGGGCTGGAGGTCGTAGTGCTGGCTGGCGAACCATTGGCCGGTGCGACCGAAGCCGCAGATGACTTCGTCGATCACCAGCAGGATGTCGTACTTGGCGAGGATGCGCTTGATCTCCGGCCAGTAGGTGTCCGGCGGAATGATCACGCCGCCAGCGCCCTGGATCGGCTCGGCAATAAAGGCGCCGACCTGATCGATACCCAGCTCCTGGATCTTGGCTTCGAGCTGCTGCGCGGCCCAGATGCCGAACTCGTCCGGCGTCATGTCACCGCCTTCGCCGTACCAGTACGGCTGCGGGATGTGCACGATGCCCGGGATTGGCAGGTCACCTTGTTCGTGCATCACCGACATGCCGCCTAGGCTGGCGCCGGCCACGGTGGAGCCGTGGTAGCCGTTGACGCGGCTGATGATGGTTTTCTTGCTGGGCTTGCCCTTGAGATCCCAGTAGCGGCGCACCATACGCAGCACGGTATCGTTGGACTCGGAGCCTGAGCCGGTGAAGAACACGTGGTTCATATGCTCAGGGGCGACCTCGGCAATCGCCTTGGCCAGTTCGATGGCCGGCGGGTTGGTGCACTGGAAGAAGCTGTTGTAGTAAGGCAGCTGGAGCATCTGCTTGTACGCCGCTTCGGCCAGCTCGTTGCGACCATAGCCGATGTTCACACACCACAGGCCAGCCATGCCGTCGAGCACCTTGTTGCCCTCGCTGTCCCACAGGTAGACCCCTTCGGCGCGCTCGATGATGCGCGTGCCGCGCTCGCCCAGCTCCTTGTGGTCGGTAAAGGGGTGCAGATAGTGGGCGGCGTCCATGGCTTGCAGGGCGGCGGTGTTATGTGTGCTCATGCGGTACTCCGATATCCGTAAGGTCGCTGCCGGAGCAGCGACGGTGTCAGGGCGGGCTCAGACAGACAGCAGCAGGAACTCGCGTTCCCAGGAGCTGATCACCCGTTTGTAGTTTTCGTGCTCGGCGCGTTTGACGGCGACATAGCCGCGGCAGAACTTGCTGCCCAGCACCGCTTCCACGTCGCGGCACTGCTCCATGCGCTCCAGTGCCGACTCGATGGTCAGCGGCAGGCGCAGGTTGCGGCGCTCGTAGGCGCGGCCCTTGACCGGCGCCGAGGGCGAAATCTGGTTTTCCATGCCGAGGTACCCGCACAGCAGGCTGGCGGCGATGGCGATGTAGGGGTTGGCGTCGGCGCCTGGCAGGCGGTTCTCGACCCGGCGGTTCTGCGGGTTTGAGTCCGGTACGCGCAAGCCTGCGGTGCGGTTCTCTTCGCCCCATTCCACGTTGACCGGTGCCGAGGTGTCCGGCAGAAAGCGGCGGAACGAGTTGACGTTGGGGGCGAACAGCGGCAACACCTCGGGGATGTAGCGCTGCAGGCCGCCGATGTGCTGCAGGAACAGTTCGCTCATGCTGCCGTCGTCATTGGAGAAGATGTTCTTGCCGGTTTTGGTATCAACGATGCTTTGGTGCAGGTGCATGGCACTGCCCGGCTCGTTGGTAATCGGCTTGGCCATAAAGGTGGCGGTCATGTCGTGCTTGAGCGCCGCCTCACGCATGGTGCGCTTGAATACCTGAATCTGGTCGGCCAAGTGCAGCGGGTCGCCGTGACGGAAGTTGATTTCCATCTGCGCGGTGCCTTCTTCGTGGATCAGGGTATCCAGATCCAGCCCTTGCGCTTCGCACCAGTCGTACATGTCCTCGAACAGCGGATCGAATTCGTTGGCGGCATCAATGGAGAAGGACTGACGGCCGGTTTCCTGGCGACCGGAGCGGCCAATCGGCGGCTGCAGCGGCAGGTCTGGGTCTTCGTTGCGGCGGGTCAGGTAAAACTCCATTTCTGGCGCGACAATCGGCTTCCAGCCTTTCTTCTGGTACAGCTTGAGGACGGTTTTCAGCACGTTGCGTGGCGACATCTCGATGGGGTTGCCCATCTTGTCGAAGCAGTCGTGGATGATCTGCGCAGTTGGCTCCAGCGCCCACGGCACGGTGAACATGGCGGTTTCGTCCGGCTTGCAGATCATGTCGATGTCGGCCGGGTCGAGCAGGTCGTAATAGATGTCGTCTTCTACATAGTCGCCGGTTACCGACTGCAGCAAGATGCTCTCGGGCAGGCGCATGCCCTTTTCCGAGATGAATTTCATGGTGGGCGCGATCTTGCCGCGGGCAATACCGGTCAGGTCGCTGACCATGCATTCCACTTCGGTAATCTTGTTTTCTTTCAGCCAGCTTTCAATCTTGTTCATAACCGCCTCAGGGTTGCCGCGACGCACGGGCCCGGCAGGCGTTGCCGAACGCCTGGAAAATCGACAGGTAGAGCGCGTTGCTACGGACCTGCCATTCGGGGTGCCACTGTACGCCGAGGGCGAATTGGGTTGCCTGGCTGACCGAGAAGGCCTCGATCAGTCCATCGGGTGCTGTCGCTTCAGGCTGCAGACCGGGTGCCAGTGTAGCTACTCCCTGGGTATGCAGGGAATTGACCTGGGCCGAACTGCAGCCTGCGATCTGGTGAAGCAACCCCCCGGGCTCAAAGCGAACCTCATGGGCCGGGCCGTACTGGACCTCGACCGGCTGCGTCTTGTCTTCGCGGTGTTCGATATATCCACCCACCTCATACAGCCGCTGGTGCAGGGTGCCGCCAAAGGCCACGTTCATTTCCTGAAAGCCGCGGCAGATGCCGAGTACCGGTACGCCCTGGTCGATGGCCTGGCGAATCAGCGGCAGGGTTGTGGCGTCACGCTTGGGGTCATGCTTGGTGCCCTCGGCGCTCGCTGGGCCCTGGTAATGGTGGGGTTCGACGTTGGAGGGCGAGCCGGTAAACAGGATGCCGTCCAGCAACGTCAGTAGCTGTGCGCTGTCCAGGCGCTCGCCCAGGGCCGGAATCAGCAGCGGCAAGCCGTCCGCGCCGTCAACGACGCCGAGAGTGTATTTCTCGCCGACGATGTTGAAGGGGTGGAGGCCGAGCTGCTCGGAGCAGCAGACGATACCGATGACGGGCTTGCGAGCGATGGACATTGACTGTCTTCCAGATGATCCAGTTCGAATAGCGGGTGACCGCATTGTTGTTCGTTTTTTCGTACAATAGCAATAAAAAATATTCAACACAAAGACCGCAAATCCTGAACGTTCGCTCGGGCATCAGGGGCGCTGAGAGGCCCGGAATGACCTTAATTGGTGCGCCTTGCACCGACTTTGTGCGATGCCTGCTCTATTGACTCCAACGAGCCTTTCGGATTAACTCAGGGCTGGCACGTTTTGTGATTGATATATTTTACAAATAACAGGTGAAACCCCATGCAGCCCCAACCCGGAGCGGATGCTTTAACAGCCGTAGCCACCGAGATCGGTGCGCAGGTCGGCATCCAGGAAGCGGAGGCCTTTCTGGCCGCGCATCCGGAAATCCACTTTATTGACCTTCTTATTGCCGACATGAACGGTATTGTGCGCGGCAAGCGCATTGATCGTTCCGCGCTGGCCAAGGCATTCGAGAAGGGCATCGCATTGCCGGCGTCGGTCTTTGCGCTCAACATTCAAGGTACGACCGTCGAGGAGACGGGTCTGGGGCTGGAGATTGGCGATGCGGACCGCATCTGTCTGCCGATCCCGGGCACGCTGACGGTAGAGCCCTGGCAGAAGCGGCCAACCGGACAGCTGCTGATGACCATGTATGAGCTGGACCGCAAGACCCCCTTCTTCGCCGACCCCCGCTACGTTCTGCAACGCATCGTAGAACGCTTCAAAGATCTCAAGCTGACCCCGGTATCTGCCTTTGAGCTGGAGTTCTACCTGATTGACCAGGAGAACATTACCGGTCGCCCGCAACCGCCGCGCTCACCCATGTCGGGCAAACGCCCGAACTCGGTTCAGGTCTACTCCATGGATGATCTGGACGAGTACGCCGAATTCCTTGAGGACGTC
>DBHE01000112.1:5179-9130 GCA_002296055.1 Pseudomonadaceae bacterium UBA836 | reverse complement strand
CTACCTGGGCCTGGACCCGAACAGCAGCAGCGCTGAGGACTATCCCAAGGCGCAGGAACTGCTGATGAGCGTGCGCCCGCACATCACCTACTTCCATTCCTCCAAGTTCATCACCGACCTGGCTAACGGCGATATCTGCGTCGCAGTGGGCTGGTCCGGCGACATTCTGCAGGCCGCCGCGCGCGCCGACGAAGCGGAAAACGGGGTCGAAGTGAAGTACGTGATTCCCAAGGAAGGCGCCGCCATGTGGTTCGATATGATGGCCATTCCCAAGGACGCAAAAAATGTCGATAACGCCTACGCGTTTATGGATTATATTCTGCGCCCCGAGGTGATCGCCGATATCTCCAACTACGTGGCCTATGCCAACGGCAACCAGGCTTCCAAGTCGATGATTGACGAAAGCGTGCTCACCGACCCGGGCGTTTACCCCAGCGACGAGACCCTGGCCAAACTCTTTACTCTGGCGGAGCTGCCGGCCAACATCGAACGCACCCGGACCCGCGTCTGGACGCGCGTGAAATCCGGTCAGTAACGCAGACAAGACGGTAATAACAAGCGGCCGGCTGCAGTCTCCCTGCGCCGGCCAGATCAATCGCAGCACTTACCTCTGGCACCTCTGCCTTTAGGAGACACCATGAAGCAATCGATGCAACGGTCACTGCTCGCCCTGACCACTGCCACCCTGCTGGGCAGCGCCGTGACTGCGCAAGCCGACGGCAAGCTGAACATTTACAACTGGTCGGACTACATCGCCGAGGACACCATTGCCAACTTCGAACAGGAAACCGGCATCAAGGTGACCTACGACGTGTACGACGCCAACGAAGTGGTCGACGCCAAGCTGCTGACCGGCAATTCCGGCTTTGACATCGTGGTGCCCACTAACAACTTCCTGACCAAGCAGGTGCAGGCCGGCGTTTACATGGAGCTGGACCACAGCAAACTGCCGAACATGAGCAACCTCAACCCTGAGTTGATGAAGCAAATGGAAAGCATCGACCCGGGCAGCAAGCACTCCATCCCCTACCTGTGGGGCACCAACGGCATTGGCTACAACGTCGACAAGGTGAAGGAAGTGCTGGGCGACGACGCGCCGCTGGATTCCTGGGCCCTGATCTTTGATCCGCAGTACGCCAGCAAACTCAGCAGCTGCGGCCTGACCATGCTGGACTCCGCCGACGAAATGCTGCCCTCTGCGCTCAGCTACCTGGGCCTGGACCCGAACAGCACCAGCGCCGACGACCTGAAAAAGGCTGAAGAGCTACTGCTGGCCGTGCGTCCGCACATTACCTATTTCCACTCCTCGCGCTACATCTCCGATCTGGCTAACGGCGACATCTGCGTAGCCGCCGGCTACTCCGGCGATGTCTTCCAGGCAGCCTATCGCGCCGAGGAAGCCGAGAATGGTGTCGACATCAACTACATCATTCCGAAAGAAGGCACCGCCCTGTGGTTCGACATGATGGCCATTCCCAAGGATGCGCCAAACGCCGACAACGCCCACGCCTTCATCAACTACATCCTGCGTCCGGATGTGATTGCGCCGATCACCGACTACGTCGCCTACGCCAACCCGAACAAGGCGTCCGACGAGCTGGTTGACCCGGAGATTCGCAACGATGCAGCCATCTACCCGACCGACGAAGTGCTCGAGCGCCTGTACGTCAACGTGCCGCGCCCAATGTCGGCGCAGCGCCTGATGACCCGCACCTGGAGCCGTATCAAGTCCGGTCGGTAATACCCCAGGGGGCTGTCCACGGACAGCCCCTTGTTGAATCGGCAGTAGCCCGTCAGACCGGTGCCCGGCACCTGTCCCAATGCAAGCATGCGGCTCAGACCGCAGCGGTGGAATGATATTCGGAGAGACCTATGGTTGGTGCAGCAGGAGCCATGAAACAGGCGATGGCCAAGGCCGAGCCCAATGACTTTGTGAAGATTGAGCGCATCAGCAAGCGCTTCGATGAGGCGCTGGCAGTCGATGACGTCAGCCTAAGCATCAATCGCGGCGAAATCTTCGCCCTGCTTGGCGGCTCGGGCTCGGGCAAGTCAACGCTGCTGCGCATCCTCGCCGGCTTCGAACGCCCCAGCGAAGGCCGCGTGCTGCTGGACGGTCAGGACATCACCGACCTGCCGCCGTACGAACGCCCGATCAACATGATGTTCCAGTCCTACGCGCTGTTTCCGCACATGACGGTCGAGCAGAACATCGCCTTTGGCCTCAAGCAGGACAAACTGCCCAAGGCCGAAATTACCGCCCGCGTGCAGGAAATGCTCAAGCTGGTGCACATGACCGAATACGCACGCCGCAAACCGGACCAGCTATCCGGCGGCCAACGCCAGCGCGTTGCCCTGGCCCGCTCGCTGGCCAAGCGGCCCAAGGTGCTGCTGCTCGATGAGCCTATGGGCGCCCTGGACAAGAAGCTGCGCACCCAGATGCAACTGGAACTGGTCGAGATTATCGAGCGCGTTGGCGTGACCTGCATCATGGTGACCCACGATCAGGAAGAGGCCATGACCATGGCCCAGCGCATCGCCATCATGCATCAGGGCTGGATTGCCCAGGTCGGCACGCCGATGGACATCTATGAAAGCCCGGTCAGCCGCCACGTCGCCGAATTCATCGGCAGCGTGAACATCTTTGAAGGCGAGATCACCGCCGACATGGAAGACCACGCGATCATTCAGTGTGACTGCCTGGACAAGCCGATTTACGTCGGCCACGGCATCACCACCCGCGCCCAGGACAAGAACATCATCTACGCCCTGCGCCCGGAAAAGGTCTGGGTCAGCGCCGAGAAGCCCGAGGGCGAGCACAACAGCTCCCACGGGGTGGTGCACGATATCGCCTACCTGGGCGGTCACTCGGTGTATTACATCAAGCTCGACAGCGGCAAGCTGGTACAGGCCTTCTTTGCCAACTCCGAACGCCGGCTGCCCCGCCCCACCTGGGACGACGAGGTCTACATCAGCTGGGATGACGACAGCGGGGTCATTCTGCACTCATGAAAATGCCACGCCTGACACCGCCCGGGCGCTTCTGGGTCATCAGCGTCCCGTACCTGTGGCTGTTCCTGTTCTTCCTGCTGCCCTTCGCCATCGTGCTGAAGATCAGCTTCTCGGAAGCCGCGATCGCCATTCCGCCCTATCAGCCGATTTTTCAGTACGTCGAGCAGAAGCTCAATGTCGTTCTGAACCTCGGCAACTACATTTTCCTCAGCCAGGACGGCCTCTACCTGTCGGCCTATCTGGGCTCGCTGAAGATCGCCTTCTTCTCGACCCTGATCTGCCTGCTGCTGGGCTATCCGATGGCCTATGCCATCGCCCGCGCGCCCAAGGAAAAGCAGCTGGTCTACCTGCTGCTGGTGATGATGCCGACCTGGACTGCGATCCTCATCCGCGTCTACGCCTGGATGGGCATTCTCAGCAACAACGGCCTGCTCAACTCGGTGCTCATGGGCATCGGCCTGATCAGCGAGCCGCTGCAGATTCTCAACACCAACACTGCGGTCTACATCGGCGTGGTCTACGCCTATCTGCCGTTCATGGTGCTGCCGCTGTACGCCAACCTGGTCAAGCACGATCACAGCCTGCTGGAAGCCGCCATGGACCTGGGCGCCGGCAAGATCAAGGCGTTCTGGACCATCACCGTGCCGCTGTCCAAAACCGGCATCATTGCCGGCTCCATGCTGGTGTTCATCCCGGTGGTCGGCGAGTTCGTGATTCCCGAGCTGCTGGGCGGCCCGGAAACCCTGATGATCGGCAAGGTGCTGTGGCAGGAATTTTTCAATAACCGCGACTGGCCGGTGGCCTCGGCGCTGGCGATTGTCATGCTGGTGATCCTGATCGTGCCGCTGGTGCTGTTCCACTACAACCAGGCCAAGGAAATGGAGAAGAAGTCATGAGCAAGCGTCCCTCCTTCTCCACCGTCATGCTCTGGCTGGGCCTGAT
>DBHE01000112.1:0-4799 GCA_002296055.1 Pseudomonadaceae bacterium UBA836 | reverse complement strand
ACCGTCTGGGGCGGCTGGTCGGTGCACTGGTACGTTGGCCTGCTGGACAACACCCAGTTGATGAACTCGGTCAAACGCAGTCTGCAGATTGCCTTCTTCACCGCCACCGCGGCGGTGGCGCTGGGCACCCTGGCAGCCTTTGTGATGACCCGCATCAAGCGCTTCCGTGGCCGCACCCTGTTCTCCGGGCTGGTGACTGCGCCGCTGGTGATGCCTGAAGTGATCACCGGTCTGTCGCTGCTGCTGCTGTTCGTGGCCATGGCGCAACTGGTCGGCTGGCCGGCGGAACGCGGCATGGTGACCATCTGGATCGCCCACGTGACCTTCTGTACCGCCTACGTCGCGGTGGTGGTCAGCGGACGTCTGGGCGAGCTGGATCAGTCGGTCGAAGAGGCGGCGATGGATCTCGGTGCACGGCCGTGGAAAACCTTCCTGCTGATCACCGTACCGATGATTGCGCCCTCAATCGCCGCCGGTTGGCTGCTGTCCTTTACCCTGTCGCTGGACGATCTGGTACTGGCCAGCTTTGTTTCCGGCCCCGGCTCGACCACGCTGCCGATGGAAGTCTTCTCCGCCGTACGCCTTGGCGTGAAGCCCGAAATCAACGCGGTCGCCAGTCTGATTCTGCTGGCGGTGTCGATCTTTACCCTGATCGGCTGGTTTATCGCTCGCAGCGCCGAAAAGCGCCGCAGCCAACCACCGGCCGAGGAAGAGGCCATCACCTGGCAGGCCGTCATCGACAGCCGTCGCAACTGAAAACCCTGGGCAGGCCGCCCGGCCTGCCCAGCTTCCGCTCCCCCCTCCCTCTTGGCAACACCCTGCGGGGCAGGTTAGGCTAACGACATAGAATGAACATTCATTCTTAAACGGTTGTACAGCATCCTTACGGGTACTGTTCAGCCATCGGCGATAGTGACTAGAATGCGCAGATGACAACTCTGACACGCCCCAAGCCCAACGCCCGTCCACGCATCAAGGACAAGCGGTCGGCCATTCTGCGTGCTGCCCTGGCGGTGTTTGCCGAGGGTGGCGTCAACGGTGTTCCCATGCCTGTGCTGGCCAACAAGGCTGGCGTGGGTACCGGCACCATCTATCGCTACTTCAGCAGCAAGGACGTTTTGGTCAACGAGCTGTTCCGCGAGCAGCGGCAGTTCAAGCGAGACCTGCTGTTCGACGGGCTGGATCGAACGCTGGATGCCGAGGCGCAGTTTCGCGTGGTCTGGCAACGGATGATCCACTACAGCCGCGAACACCCGGATACCTACCGGTTTCTGGAAATGCAGGACCACCGCCCCTACCTGGACAGCGAAAGCCGGCAACTGGAGCAGCGTTTTTTTGCGCCATTGGTCAGCCAATACCGGGATTATCAGGCTCAAGGGGTGTATCGCAGCGACCTGCGCGCCGAGGTATTGATGGCCATGGTCTGGGGTTGCTTTGCCAACCTGGTCAAGTGCGAGCGCGAAGGCTTGTTGACGCTGGAGCAGGCCGATCTGGATGCCGCCTGCACCACCTGCTGGTCGATGCTGACCGGCTGACCTCGAACGTCCTGCTGCGTCACTGACATGACGAGGCAGCAACGATGAACAAGACAGCAACAACCCTGAGTGCGCTGGGCCTGGGTGCAGCGCTCAGCACCGGCGCGCTGGCCGGCGAGGCAGAAGAGCGTTTTATGCAGATGATCAACAGCGGCGAAGCCTACCCGGCTGAAACCCTGATGCCGCTGTTCAAACAACTGGAGCCGGTCAGCCTGGAGTTTATGCTGGGCACCTGGCGCGGCGGCAAGTTTGACGGCGGAGCCGAGCCGGACCCACTGAACTGGTACGGCAAGCGCTTCACCAGCGTCAACGACGTTGAGCCCATTCTCTATCCCGGCCCGGACGGCGCCCTGCAAAACTACGACAAGCTTGGCCGCGCGCAGATCCGCGAGATGGTCTTTGACGGTACGGTGTCGGCGGCGCTGATCTATGACCAGCAGCCGATTATCGACTACTTCCGTAAGGTCAACGATGACGTGGTCATCGGCCTGGGCGACATCAAGGGCAAGCCGCTGGAGTTTTTCTTTCACCTCACGCGCGACGCGCAATAACAACAGTGCCGGCGCAGGCGGAATTTCCTTAACAATTCGCCGCTTTTCTGCACTGCGCGCGGCTCTGAATCGGGGTAGCATGGGCAGCACATCAACGCCGGCTCTGCCGGCGTTTTCCTGTCACCCGTCTGGAGAACCCCCGTGTCCAAACTGGTCCCTGCCATCGACCCTGAAGGCCTGCTCGAATACTCAGTCGTCTTCACCGACCGCTCCCTCAACCACATGTCCCAGACCTTCCAGCAGGTCATGCGAGACATTTCTACAACGCTCAAGAGCGTTTACAACGCCCACGCGGTTGCAGTGGTCCCCGGTGGTGGTACCTACGGCATGGAGGCAGTTGCCCGCCAGTTTGCCCAAGACAAGCAGTGCCTGGTCATCCGCAACGGCTGGTTCAGCTACCGTTGGAGCCAGATCTTCGAGATGGGCCGCATCCCGGCCAACGAAGTGGTGCTCAAGGCCACCAAGTCTGACGACAGCCAGCAACCGGCCTTCTCACCTGCGCCGATCGACCAGGTGGTTGCCGAGATCCGCGCCAGCAAGCCAGACCTGGTGTTCGCCCCGCACGTTGAAACCGCTGCCGGTATCATCCTGCCCGACGACTACCTGCGCGCCGTAGCCGATGCGGTGCACGAGGTTGGCGGCCTGTTCGTACTGGACTGCATTGCCTCCGGCACGGTCTGGGTAGACATGCAGGCTTGCGGTATCGACGTGCTGATCAGCGCGCCGCAAAAAGGCTGGAGCGCCTCGCCGTGCAGCGCCCTGGTGATGTTCAGCGAACATGCCGAGCAGGTGCTGGAGCAAACCACCAGCAACAGCTTTGCCGCCGACCTAAAAAAATGGCGGCAAATCATGCAAGCCTACGAAAACGGTGGTCACGCTTACCACGCCACCATGCCCACCGACGCCCTCAAGGCGTTCCGCGACACCATGCTGGAAACCCGCGACTACGGCTTCGACAAGGTCAAGCAGGAGCAGCTGGCCCTCGGTACCGCAGTACGCGGTCTGATGCAGGAGCTAGGCTACAAAAGCGTTGCCGCCGACGGGTTTGGCGCCCCGGGCGTGGTAGTCAGTTACACCGATAACGACGGCATCCAGAGCGGTAAGGCATTCGCCCCGCTCGGCCTGCAAACCGCCGCCGGCGTACCGTTGATGTGTGACGAGCCAGAAGGCTTCAAAACCTTCCGCCTGGGCCTGTTCGGGCTAGACAAGCTGCACAACCCCGAGCGCACCGTCGCCACGCTGAGGGAGGCTTTTGCTGCGCTGTAAGCGCGGTAAACGCAGCTTCAAGCCTCAAGCTACAAGCAAACCCGGCCTCGATGCCGGGTTTTGTTTGTGTGCCGGGATTGGCTGCCGCGCAGCATGCAGCCAAAAGAAAACCCGCACGACTGAACACCGTGCGGGTTTTGCTTGAAGCTTGAAGCTGGCTAGCTCCGCTAGCCCTTCTGCTGCGCCATAATCTCTTCCATTCCCAACCCGGTGAGACCGTGGATGGTGCGCCAGAGGTAAAAGAGGATGCCCATCATCATCACCATGGAGGGGATGGCGATCATCGGGTAGCTGACCAGTGTCAGCTGACCAAGCTGCTCGTTGAACGCTTCGGTGCCCGACGGGCTGGTGACGATCCACTTGGCCAGGATGTAATTCATCGCCGAGGAGAAGAAGAAGGTGCCGGCCAGAAAGTAGGTGGCGCGCAGCAGCCGCAAGTTGAAGATGTCTACCTGACCCCGCTCCTGCAGCCGCTCCTGCACCAGAGCAACGTTGATCACCTTCTCGTTGTAGAGCATGGTGCGAATCAGCGGATAACGGGTGCGGGTGGAAATGAGCACCGCCAGCCCGAGCACACCCGGCACCGCGGCCTCCTTGATGGCCAGCCACTTGTTATCCAGCTGCAGCAGGCCAATCCCGCCGGTCAGCAGCACGCTGACCACACCCAACGCCGCGATAAAATTGAATTTGCGGTACTGCACCAGCTCAAATACGCCCCACCCCACCGGCAAGGCCAGCGCCAGGATCAGCGCATTGGCGGCGCCCAGCTGCGCTTCACCGCTGAGCTTCATCAGAATGATCGACGGAATAATGATGCTGACCAGCAGGTCGATCAGCGGGCGCGGCTTGTGCTGCGCAGGAGCGGGGTTGGCATCAGACATGGCGAGGCAAAGAGTCTCTGGCGGCAGGAAAGGGCCATCATACACAGGCTGGCGCCCCGCTCCCAGCGGTGCGCCAGCGGCCATGCACCGGCAACTCAGATCAACATGGTACTAACCAGATAAGCGGTATAACCGGCATAGGTTGCCAGCAGCAACACACCGTTGAAACGCGAGATGGTGCCCTGCTTGCCCATGCGCCCAATGCCCATGACCAGCAGTACCAGCGTCAGCACAAACATCACCACCCAGTCGCGATACAGCACTACCGGCTCCACCGCCAGTGGCGCGATACCGGCGGCAATACCCACCACCGCGAGCGTGTTGAACAGGCCCGAGCCGATCACGTTACCCAGCGCCAGATCGTGCTCGTTGCGGCGAATCGCGGCCAGCGACGAGGCCAGCTCCGGCAGCGAGGTGCCGATCGCCACGATGGTCAAACCGATGATCAGGTCGCTGACGCCCAGCCCTTCGGCGATATAAACAGCGCCCCAGACCAGCAGACGCGAGCTGGCAATCAGCAGCACCAGCCCCAGGATCAGCCAGAACAGCGCCTTGTTCAGCGGCAT
>DBHE01000116.1 GCA_002296055.1 Pseudomonadaceae bacterium UBA836 | reverse complement strand
CTGCGCTTTACCTTCCTTTCCCAAGCCACCACCGGGCGCGATATCAAGTTCGATATGAACCGCCTGGATGGCTACCGCAACTTCTGTAACAAGCTGTGGAACGCCTCGCGCTATGTGCTGATGAATGCCGAAGGCGAAGATTGCGGCACCAGCGGCGAAGAAGTGGAGCTGTCGCTAGCCGATCGCTGGATTATCTCCCAGCTACAGAAAACCGAAGCGCAGGTCACCAAGGCGATGGACGAGTACCGCTTCGACCACGCCTCCCAAGCGCTGTACGAGTTCGTCTGGAACGAGTACTGCGACTGGTATCTGGAGCTGTCCAAGCCGGTGCTGTGGGACGAGAACGCCCCAGCCGAGCGCCAGCGCGGCACCCGCCGCACCTTGGTGCGCGTGCTGGAAACCGCGCTGCGTCTGGCGCACCCGTTCATGCCCTTCATCACCGAAGAAATCTGGCAGCGCATCGCGCCCATGGCCGGCAAGCAGGGCGACACCATCATGCTGCAACCCTGGCCGGTTGCCGCCGAAGACCGCATCGACAGCGCCGCTGAAGGCGACATCGAGTGGCTCAAGGCGCTCATTCTCGGCGTACGTAACATCCGCGGCGAGATGAACGTGGCTCCGGGCAAAGCACTGGATGTGCTGCTGCGCAAGACCACCGCCGAAGACCTGCGTCGCCTGGGTGACAACGAAACCTTCCTGAAGAAACTGGCCAAGCTGGAGTCGATCCGCGTCCTCGGCGACGACGAGGAAGCGCCCTTGGCCGCTACCGCGCTGGTCGGTGAGCTGGAAGTGCTGGTACCCATGGCCGGTCTGATCGACAAGACCGCCGAGCTGGCGCGTCTGGACAAGGAAATCGGCCGTCTGGAAGGCGAGGTCAAGCGCGTGGGCGGCAAGCTGTCCAACCCGGGCTTTGTCGACAAGGCACCCGCTGCCGTGATCGACAAGGAGCGCGCCAAGCTGGCCGAGGCCGAGAAAGCCCTGACCCAGCTGAGTGAGCAACGCAGCCACATCGCCAGCCTCTAACCCCTGTCAGCGCCGCCCTCGGGCGGCGCTGTCTGCCGAGAGCCGCCATGCCCATCGACAACAGCATTGTTCATCAGATCCACAAGAAGCCCGATGGCCAGCCGGCCAGCCTGACCCTGCGCGATGCCGAGCTGGCCAGCTCGGCTGCGCTGGAGCAACTGCTGGCCGGTCTGATCGAGGCCTACAACAGCAAGCCGAACAAGGCCTGGGGCTACTTCCACAACGAAAGCGGCGCCTATCCTTTCAGCGGCTGGCTGCAACAACTGATTGATCAGGAGCTGGACTTCGTCCATTTCTCCAGCCAGGCCACTGAACACCTGAAAACGCTGATGGAAGGCTCCAACCTGGCATTGGGCGGACACGTGTTGTTTATCCGCTACCGCCAGGGCATGACCGCGTTTCTGGTTATCGCACTGCTGCACCATACCGAAGGCGTAACCGTGACCGATGAGCTGGACGTGGCGGCCGCCCGCCATCTCGATCTGTCCAGCCTGAACATGGCCGCACGCATCAATCTGACTGAGTGGAAACAGAACGCCAGCGCCAAGAACTATATCTCCTTCATCCGCGGGCGCAGCGGCAAGCGGGTATCGGATTACTTCCGCGACTTTATCGGTTGTGTCGAAGGAGCCAATCCAGAGGAAGAGACCAACACCCTTCTGCAGGCCTTCAGCGACTATGTCGGTGAAGCCTCACTTGAGCCAGAACTGGTGAAAGACAAAGCCAAGGCCATGAGCAGCTACGTCAACAGCCAGACCCGTGCCGGCGAGCAGGTGGCACTGGAGGAGCTGTCAGGGGTATTGGACGAGGAGCATCCACGCGCCTTCTACGACTACATCCGCAACAAGGATTACGGCCTAAACCCGGAGATGCCAGCGGACAAGCGCGCGATCAATAATTTCCTGCGCTACTACGGCAAGGCTGACGGGCTGTCGATCAGCTTTGAGTCACACCTGCTTGGCGAGCGGGTGGAATACGACGAGACTGAAGACGCGCTGGTCATCCGGCACCCGCCCAAGGGGCTGGTACAGCAACTGCGTAACAAGCGACGCTGAGAGCAGCACTGAGGCAGTGCCTCAGTGCTCCAGCATAAAGGTGCTGTACTCCAGCTTCTGCAGCGCCTGATTGAGGCGAAACAACCCCATCAGCACACAAATAATCAGCGAAACGGTGAAGCCGTAGCCAAAGAAGGTTGGACCCAGATACAGGGTAGCCAGGGTAAGCACCGCGTTGAGCAGGACAAACAGCAGGCACAGCTCTAGCGCTACTCGGCGTTTGTCGAGATAGAAGAACACGTTGAGCAGCGCCATAAACACCACCTGTACGCTGACACCGACCAGATCCACATAAAACAGCGGCAGGTAGTGCTGTGATATCCCCAGCTGCTCCAGCAGCATGGGCGCGCCGAGAAACAGCAAGAGCACGGTCAGCCCCTGAACCTTGCAGATTTCCTGCAATCCCTGACGAATCGACAGCGTCATTTCGTTCTTCAACTGCCGAATATGCTGCAGCGTCTCGCCCTCACGCACCGCGCGAAACAGACGGTCATACCATTCGGCAAAGTCGGTCTCGATACGTA
This sequence comes from Pseudomonadaceae bacterium UBA836, assembly GCA_002296055.1. Lineage (GTDB taxonomy): Bacteria > Pseudomonadota > Gammaproteobacteria > Pseudomonadales > Pseudomonadaceae > Halopseudomonas. Next base: position 16,756 of record DBHE01000116.1, on the reverse strand, counting down.
CCAGGAACACCGCCATACCGGGAATGATCGACAAATAGGCGAGAAAGATCGGCAGATCGTAGATCAACGACGCGCGCAGCGGGCCAATCACCTGCTCAGACGTGGCCTCGCTACCCCAGAACAGGAATTTGTCGATCCAGATGCCCAGGTTGTAGCAAAAGCCAGTCACCAGCAGGCTGACGAACACCTTGCGCCGCTGCAAGAACTCAAACGCAACCAGCCGCTCGGACGGATACTGACGCAGCACATCAAACAGGAAAATGAACAACAACAGCGCATGCCCGATCAACAGCGCCAGCAGCAGCCCATCCATACCGGCGTTGCGCAGAAAGAACGCGGTAAAAATCATCCCAGCGTAGCCCAGCAGCATCACTACCAGAATACGGTTGTAGGCTTTCATGCCGGACAAAAACACGATCACCAGCCACAGATTGCACAAGGTCACAAAATTGGCCAGCATCAGCACCCGGTAAACAAAGGGCTGATCAAACAGGGCCACCAGCACCAAGGTCCCCAGCAGACCGGAAAACAACGTGACCATCAGCAAGATGCCGAGCAGATTGGGCGTAATCGCATCCATGCGCTGCTCAAACAATCGGTCGGAAACAAAGCGCGTAAAGAACAGCTGCAAGCCGCCGGTCACAATCAGCGAGGTTGCCATCAGGTAGGTAACACTGACCAGAAACTGGCGTACCAGCAGGTCTGGCACCACAAACCCGATACTCATGATGCCGATCAGCATCACGCTGATAATCGACAACACCCAAGGGCCCGAGCTGATTAACCCGGCATAGAGATAGGCTCGCAGCGTGGCGCTGTAGCTATCCTTGGCGAGAATGCGCCGCAGTTCAAATCCGATACCGGCCATCTGCTCTAACCCTCTCCCATCGCGGCGCGGTACAGCCGCCAATAACGCGCAAACATCAAATCATCACTGTAGCGCCGCTGCACCCGCTGCTCGCCAGCCTGCTGCGCAGCATGCCAGCGGTCGGGATTCTGCAGCAGTCGCTGGATTGCTCTGGCCGTGGCCAGCGGATCGGCAATTGGCACCACCTCACCGGCTACACCCAACGCCCGATCTTCTTCACCAACCCCTTCGATGAGTTCACGGCAGGAGCCAACATCGGTGCTCACTACCGGCGTACCGGCGCACCAGGCCTCAAGAATGACCAGCGGCTGAGCCTCACTGATAGAGGTCAACACCGCCACACCCAGTTGCGGCATGATTTCGCGAATGTTGCAGAAGCCCAAAAAGCGCACCTGGCCAGTCAAGCCCAGACTGCTGACCAGACTGTGGCATTCGTGGGCGTAGGCCGGGTCCTCATCTTCGGGGCCGACAATCCAGGCCTCAAAGTCAGGTATTTCATTGACCACCGACCGCACGGCACGCAGAAAGGTTTTCACATCCTTGATCGGCACGACGCGGCCGATCAAACCAGCAACCGGTGCGATGCCCTCCGGCCGATGGGCTCGGACCTGCTGCCACTCACTCAAGGCAATACCGTTGGGGATCACCTGCGTTAATGCCGGTGGCGCGCCATCACGAATCTGCCGCGCGCGGTTGCCTTCATACAGAGCGATGATCGGATCAGCATTCTGGTAGGCCAGCAAGCCGGCACGTTCGAAGTAGCGAATCCACAGGGTACGGATGTAACCACTGGTAGCCGCCAGACCGCTGACTTCAGACTCCTCGCTCTTACCCGCCACCCAGGCAGCCTGAGCCAGATCGATCTTGCGCTCCTTGGTATAAATACCGTGCTCGGTAAGGATAAAGGGGCACTGCCAGTAGCCCTTCAGCAGCGCTCCGAGCAGCCCGGCGTAGCCGGTGGATACCGCATGTACAGCGCGGGCACGCGGCAGTCTGCCCAGCAACTCGGTCAGCATGACCAGCGGCGTCTGCATGGTACGCAGGGTCCAGAAATAGTCGATGAACGACGGGTCGCTGCAATGCTCCAGGTAACCCTGGCTCAATACCTGCCAACTGGCTTCGCTGCGCAGCAACTGGGCGCTGGTGATGCGACCGGCGACCAGCTGCCGCAATAGCTCCTGGCCGTGCTCCGGCGTTGGCATGTCCGGATGCTGGAAGTAGCGGTACAGACTTTCCAGCGCATCCCGATCTCCGCTCGGCGGCGTGTCATCCGGGCGGGCAGGATAGCGCCAGGCATCTGAAACAAAAATCTCTTCCAGATGCACCACGTTGGGGGGTATCAGGTAGTGGCGCTGCGGGTAGGCATCGCGTTCGCCACCGATGAACACCACGCTAAAGCGTACATCCGGCAGCCCCAGCAACATCTGGTGCACCCAGCTGGAGACGCCCCCCCGGACATAGGGCCAGGTGCCTTCGAGCAGCAGACAGATATCCGCCTGAGGTGTACTCATAACCAATATCCTGCGGTCGCTGCCAACGGCGGCTTGGCGCGCATGGCTGGGCTGATGCGTTGCAACTGATTGACGACCTCACTGTAGCGATGCTCAAGAAACGCGACCTCGGCCAGCAAGGGCGCCAGTCGGGTGGTACCCACCCCAAGATCGGCCGCCTGTTCCAGATAGCGCCGGGCCTCGGCAGCCTGACCACGCGCAATCTGAATACGCCCCGCAAGCACCGCAAGATCGCCGGAAGGCTCGGAACGCAGCGCAGCATCAGCGTGTTCCAGCGCCTGCTGCAAAACGTGCTGCAACACGCCGCCCTGCGCCAGCCCCAGGTAGGCCAGCTCCCAGTACCACCCGGCGAGGACTGCGCGAGTCCCCGCAGAAGGCGTCTCAGCCTGCCGCTCAAGAAGGCGTTCGATATGCTGATTGATACGGTTCTCGCGCTGATCAAGCATCGAGTAGGCCAGCAAGCGCACATCGTCTTCCGGATCACGCAGCGCCAACTTCAGCACTGGCACGGCGTCATTTCCAGGCATCGCTCGGGTCGCCAGCAAGGCAGACAGCCGGCGTTCAGAGTCGCCAGCCAGTTGCAGTACGTCCTGCAAGCCACCGTCGTTAAACAGCGGCGAGTGCCACTCGTCGACGGCCCGGTACGGCAGGCTCGGCATGCGCGTCAGCTGCCAACCCTGCTCAACCTCGCGCCGTGGCAGATACAGCCCGGGAAAGACTCCCAGCATGACACCGACGGCACCAGCCACCGGAATAAAGAAAATCAGACTGAACAGCAGCATCGGAGACCAGGGCAAAGGAAAGCGGTAGCGCCTAGGCAGCACCAGCCAAAGTGCCGCTGCCAACATGACAGAGGCGATGGCATGGGGGACCACATACAGGTACAACCCCTCGATAAGCGAGGGGTTGCTCAGCAGCCCACCCCAGCTGCCCAGCTCAAAGGCCAGGGCGCCGCTAAATAGCCACTTGCTGCTCATTCAGCCCACACTCCTGATATAAAAACTCGGCCAAGGCGCTGTCCGGCTTGTTCTGGCGGATCTCGTAATAGTGAATGCCAACCCCCAGAGCCTCGAGGCTGGATGCGTTATCGAAGCGCTCTTGCACCATACGATTCAAACGCTGACTGTATCCGCGGCTGCCGTCCTGATCTGTCAGAGGCATCAGTACCAGCACGCCCTCTGCTCCATTGGCGCACTGCAAGACCAGCTGCAGATCGAGACCTCGCTGGCTTTCAATCAGCAGCTTTTGCAAGGCAACGCTATCATCCGGCAACTTCAAAAACGCCAAACTGCTGGGCAGATCGTGTTCGGTTGCATCGCGCAGCGCACGGCGCAGCTGCTGAGAGAAACGGCGCGCTTCGGCATCGTCTGGACGCAGCAACTGGCGCGGCGTTTCCAGCAGGTCAGCCATGTGCCCACCCAAGAGTGCCAACAAGGTAAAGGTGCGCTCGTTGAATGCGAAGAAGGGCATGCTATGAACCGCAACCACCGCCAGCACCTCCCCTTCTACCGACAACAGGGGGATACACGCCTGTAGCGCCGACACCTGCTCTTCTCGGCCAGTTTCCAGAAAACTGTCGCGCACGCTGACCACTTCACCTCGCTGCAGGCACAGTGTCAGCAGCAGGTCATCCTCAGGCAGCTCAACCGCTTCGCCAATATCTGCCAGCGGCCGCTGCAACAGCAGCTCTCCCTCGCGCACGGCATAAAGCGCCGCCGCGTTGAAAGAGCCATACTGAGCCAATACCCCCAGCAGCGCGGGTGCCATCTGCTCAAGTGCATCACCCTGCGGCTGTTCCTGCAGCTGACGCCGAAGCAACAGCAGCGTGCTGCGCAGACTGGTATCACTGCCAGCAACGCGCTGCTCCAACCGCTCATGGGAGCTGCGCAGCACATGATAGGCGCGGGTAAATTCGTCAAGCCGGTACTGGCGATACTCGTTGGCCGTTTGCAGTCGCTCTAGGCGACGACCCCAGAGGTCTCGAAACTCGCCAACCACCATGCTGGCGACCAGTACGCCGACGATAAAGGAGCCTGGCACCTCGACGTAACCCGGGAAGTCCAGGCGGTGCAGAACATAGGCGACCAGCACCAGCAGCGCCGCACTGCACGCACCTTGCAAAAAACCGTAGCGCACCGCTAACAGCAGTGGCGCCAGAATCGGCCACGGGAAGCCCTGCAGAAACAGCGGGTCCGCCGGGTGCAGCCAATAGCATACCCCCAGCACAAGAGCCGTTAGCAGCGGCGTTTCCACCCAGGACCAGCGACGATTGTTGCCGGGCGCCAGGCGATAATCCTTGTGCACCGAGTTCTTGAACATTATTCGATCCGCAGGTCACCGATCAGAGTATTAAGTACCTTCTGCGCCGAGCCGGCGAGACTCTCGCGCGACCAGCCGGCACGGGCACCGCTGTTGCTCCACAGCACCTGTCCGGTGCGCGCATCCAGCACCCGCAGGCTCAAGCCTACGGCCGGCTCGCCGTCCAGGCCATTCTTGTACTGCCACTCTTCGACACTGCCGCTGACCAGGTAATCAAAGCCCTGGCCCTGAGCCCACTGCAGCGCTTGCTCGTAGCGCTTGTGGTCATCCAGTACCAGCAAGTCCTGATCCTCGACATGCGGATAGATGCGCGGCTGAATGCCCTCTTCCGACAGTACGCTAAGCAGAATCTGCTCGCTGCGCTCGCCGGCTTGCGGGGTCTGCGAATAGTTGACCATCGGTAACAAACCCCAGCTGGCTGATGCTGGAAAGCTCGGGCCGTTGTTCCCGGAGAAGGTACTGCAGGCGGAGACGACCAGCAGAGTCGCCGCCAGTGTCATACCCTTGAGAATGCGCATGTTGTGCTCCTTTGTTGTGCCTTCAGCGGCCAAAGCGACTGCTGTAGGAAATCGTTGCGGTACCGCCTGCCTCACCATCACCCCCAATCGGCTCCGATTGGTAGCCGGCGGTGAACGACAGTTCGTCGTCGCCAAACACCTCGATGCCAATACCGGCATTGAGGGCGAAATTCATGCTCTGCTCTTCCCAGTCCCAACCGGTAGAAGCGTCCAGCAGCCAGGTGTATTGGCCGCGATTGCGGTTGATCAGGCCTGGCATCCCCCGGCGCAGCTGGCTACCAATGTAGACCCGGCCCACACGCTCGGGCAGCAGTTGGTCGGCCGTCACATCGTCTTGCCGCACAGCTCCACCGTTAGCCACCAGCAGAGAACCCAGCGACTCACCACTGAGGCTGTTGCGCTGCCACTCGATACCCGTGCGAAGAATCCAGGTAGGGCCCTCAAAAAACTGAATCTGACTGAACTCCAGATTCACCTGCTTACCGGAGCCGATATCAATCCCCGAGCGGCTGTCAAACTGGCGCTGTGACACCTGCCAGCTCAGTTGATCGCGCGCACTGAAGGCATGGCTGGCGCGCAACCACAGCGCGCTTTCCTCGCCCAACGCGCGCATCAGGCCGGTCTCACGACTTTCGCGCTGCAAGTCCGCACCTACTTCGACTTCATTGCCACCTTCACTCCAGCGCCGCGCAATGCCGACACCGGTGCGGTTGTCATCCTGCCGGCCGCTGTGATCCAGCTCTAGCGACAGGTCGCCGTTCGGCAACTGGCGCTCGGCACGCAGCAGCAAATTGCGTTCCGCGCCCAGCACACTGCTGTCGAGCAGCGGCGAGTCATACTCTGCCCGGCCACCATCGGCGCGCAGGTACCAGTTCTCGCCAATAAAACGGGCAATACTGAGCTGCGGACCGCGAGTCTTCAATCCGCCGAAATCCTCCTCTCCCCAGCCAACGCGCAGCCCTTGCGGGTAGCGCTCCAGGAAGGCGACCGATTGCCGCCACAACTGCCGGCGCACCGCCAGCGGCTGCTGCTCGCCCAGCGAGGACAGTGCTTGCGCCATGGCCTGGTTGTCATCGCCAAGGCGTTCCAATGCAGCAACCCGGTGGGCATCATCAACCTGCGGGTTGACCAGCAACGCCGCCAACGCCTCACGCCGATTGGTTCGCAGCGCTTCCTGAATTCGCTGATACCCTTCTTCCCGCAGGCCGCGCTCGCGCCCCCAGGCCAACCAGGCATCCTTCTGTGCTTCCTGATTGATACTGTCCAAGCGAGCCAGCTGAGCGGCATACCAAAGCTGCAGCGTGCCGACCGAGCCGTCGTGCCAGCGCTGCAGCCCTGCCAGCGCCTGACGCGGTGACCCACCGGCGGTCATCAGTCGTGCCCAGGTCTGGCGCTCGGTATAGGGAGCCCGCTCGATATCGGCAAAACGCAAACGATTCAGCAAGCGACTACGCAGCTGCAGTGCGGCAGCTTCCCGGCCGCTGGCCTCCAGGGCATCGGCGTAGGCGGCCAAGGCCAAGGTGTCCTGCGGGTTATCGCGCAGGTGACGATTGAACCACTGCAGCGCCTGGGTATTGCGCGAGAGCAGCTGGTTGGCAGCGCCCATCGGCAGCCACATAACGGGGACCGACTGGGCCTCACCTTCCCACTGCCGCAGGGCACGCTCCAGCTTGCTGCGATCTACTCTATCGACAAACAACCAGAGCAGCCGCGCGCGCAGCAGACTGTTGCGCGGCTGCTGAGAAAGCCCATGCAAGTACAGCCGCTCGGCCTCCGCAAAGCGTCCGGCGCGCTCTGCCAGCAGGCCGCGCGCAAGCAATACCGGCAACAGCTCGGCGGTGGTCGGTGACTGCTCCGCCTCGGCCACCAGGGCAGCCAACAGCGTCCAATCCTGCTGATCCTCAGCGAGTTGCAGCGCATCGACCAGATAGCGGCTATCGCCACTGCGCCGCCAGTTGGCGGTCAGCATGCGCAGCGCCAACTCTGGATTTTGCTGGCGATACATATCGATCAGCTGTGCCTGCTCGCTCTGCAGCAGTACCGCTCCCTGGGCAAGCAGCGCCTCGTAGCTGGCCTGTACCGCATCGTCTTGCTCCAGCTCCCAGGCCAGGGCTGCGCGCAAACGCCAGTAATCTGGGCTGAGCTGGTCCAGCGGCGCCACATCCAGTACTTGCCAGGCTTGTTCGGGTTGGTACAGGTTCCACAACACCTCGGCCCAGCTCATACGTTCACTGATAGTGAGCTGATGCCGGCCGGCGAACTGCGGCCATGTGTCGGCTTCACGCTGCAGCAATTGACGGTTCTGCAGGTTCTGCATCAGCCGCGTCCAAGCCAAACGCTGACTGGCGGCGCGCTGCAGGTAGCCGCGTAGCCAGTTTTCCGCCATCGCCGGCGTGCCGCGCTGCTCGTGGGCATAAATCAGCGCGTCCAGCTCTTTGTCGGTAAGGCGCCGGGAGGCTGCCATGCCGCTCAGCAGCTGCACGCCACGGTTGTAGTCGAACAGCTGGAACGCCAGGCGCCAGGCCTGATTGCGTGCCTCGGCGTCCTCGGCCATATCCAGATAGGCAATCCAGTAGTCCAGCGCCGCCTCAGGTTTGCCCCGCCACTGGCCGAGCTGCGCCATTTGCCGTAACAGCGCGGCATTGGGCGGAGCCTCTTTCACCAGCGTCTGCCCTATCTCCCAGGCCGTTGCCGTATCGCCGGCAGCCAGCGCCATATCAAAGCGCGCTTGCAGTGCCGCAACGTTATCCGGCTCCTGGGCGCGCCAATGTTCTGCCAAACGGGTCGCCAGGTCATACCGTCTGGCTCCCTGAGCAACCTGCACGCTCGGCAGCCACCAGTCTTCGCCCAGACTGCTCAGGCTGCCACTGTCTAGCAACTGCACAGCATAGAGGCTGGCAGCCTCGGCCTGGTCTGCAGCCAGCAAGCCGTCGTAGGCCAGCTTGGCAAACTGCCGGCGCCCCTCGACTGTGCGTGCCGTTTCCGCCAACTGCTGATAGATCGCTGACGCCTCGGCCGGCCGCTCGGCCGCCAGATACCAACGCGCGGCAGCCAGTTGGTGCGTCTGCCGGTCAGGTCCCTCGGCCTGGGCCAGCGCCAAATGCAAATCCGCTGCCCGGCCTGGCATGCCCAGCGCCAACGCCAGCTCCGCCAACTCTGCCTGTTGTGCCGGGGTCAACCCGGTCAAATCGAACGCGGCCAGTCGCTGACGCGCCTGTGCAATCGCCTGCTCATCGCGGCGCACTGTTGCCATGCGGCCATCGAGCACCAGGTTATAAAAACGACGAAGTTGCTCGTCGCCGCCCTGCCAATCGCTCAGATGCCGGAGTGCGCGGGAAAACTCGCCGCGCTCGATCAGCATTTCTACAAGCTCGGCACGCAACTCGATGTTCTCGGGCTCAGCCGTGAGCAGCAATTCGGCGTAGCCGACGGACACCGCATCGGTCTCACCCTGCGGCATGAATGCGCTTTTGTTTTGATAAGTCAGCACCAGCACCACGGCAACCAGCAAAACCGCCAGGCCAAGGGCCCAGGGCCGGAATAGTGGGGTCGACTCAGCGGCAGGCGAGTACTGCATCGCTCACCTCCTTTTGCTCCAGTGCAAACTCCAGCAGCCCACCACGGCGCTGCCCTTGGTAACGACGCCCGTCGACTGACAGGCTGCAGCTACCGGCGTACCGCACGGCAAAGCGCAGCGCAAAGGCGCCGGCCATCGACAGCTTGACCTCACGCTCATGCTGATACTGCCATTGCTGGACGGGCACGTTGGCGTACTCCAGGGCGGGCGCACCATCGCGGTCAGGCCGCAGCGCCAGCACCGCGCGATCGCTGCTCAAGTGGACATAACGGCCCTGTGGCAAATCCCGCACGCCAGCGACCCCTTCAGAATGCAGCAGATCGGGCCAGCCCAGCTGCGGATCAAGCCGCACAGTGCGCAGCCCCTGCAATGCACGCAACTGCCAGCGGCCATCGCTGCGGCGCGCCAGACTACCCTCATAGAGCCCGCGCACGCGGCGCAGGTAGTCGCCCATCCACAGCGAGATCGGTTCTTGCCGGTCCATGGCAGCGTAGACATCCGCCATGGCCTTGATCGATGCCTGCTTGGTACCGGAGTAGAAGTGATAGTAGAGATGCATACCGCGCAAACGGCGCGGAGAGTCGGTCAGTTCAAAGGTGTCCAGCACGCGCTCAAACCCGTAGAAAGGCCCGGTCCACAGGTTGGTGTAAAGGTTTTCGTTGATGATCGGCGCGTAAATCTGCAAACCGCCGCGGGTCGGGCGCAAGAGCGGGTAGAGCCCGGTCAGCGACGGGTTGGCGCGGGTAATGTAAGTTTCAGCACCATTGACGTTGGCCATGCCAGCGTCATAGGCCATCTGGATCGCCTCCGCGCTGGGCAACGCCTCCCCCGACCAGAAGATCAGGCGCACCTGCTTGTCCGCCGGCAATAACGACTGCTGGATATAGTCCCGTGAGCCGACGATTTCCCGCTGCAGGTCCATCTTCGGGTAATTGGGAACGTTCATGTGCAGCCCGTAAACCGGGTTAAACCCCTCACGCTGGCTGGCCTTCTCGGGCTCCCAGAAAAAGGGATGGCTGAACGTGTGCGTGGCTGGCTCCACCTTCGGGTCAGCAAAAATGCGGCGGGCGATGGGCTCCAGACGCTGACTCAGATACGGATACATCCCCTTGGGACCGACTTCGCCTTCCACCACCGACACCGAGGTCAGATAGTTGTTGGCCCGAATGAAGTCGCGCAGGACCACCTCGCCAGAGTAGGGCGTGCCGGGTATCTCTGCGCGGGAGGCAAAACCGTCGCCATCAATATGCACAGTGGCGATGCGGCGACCGTTTTCGGTCGTGGTATCCAGCGCCGGCAAGGGCTGCAGCTGCAGACTTTGCTGTAGAAAACGGAAAGGATCGAGTATCCAGCGCCGGCTGGAAGCCGACTCCTGGAACAGATAAGGCGCCAGCGCATAGCCGCCCCAGTCGCCCAGCGCGACCGGTGTGAGCAGGTTCTGCTGGTGATCCAGTAACTGCAGCGCCGGGCGCAGCACGTCTTCATCGGCAGTCAGCGCCAGCAAATCACGTGAGCGCAGGCGCAGAGGGGCTTCAAAATTGCCAAGCAGCGAGCTGTCCACACGGCTGAGGCTGACGTTATCCGGGTCGTAGGGCAGCCGCCGCAGCCCAAGCCGCGACAGCAGGCGGGCGTCATCCAGCGGCATACCGCCAAAGAACGCAATGCGCGTACCCTCATTCAGCCGTGCCTGCAGAAAACGACGGAAGTCACTGGCCTGTGAAGGTGCTCCACTGGTCATCCACACCACAACGCCGGCGTACAGCTCGTCGAAGCGGCGCTGGGGCAAATGCCCGTCGACCGGGAAGTAGTCCACGCGATAGCCCAGATACTCCAGCAGACCGCCCAGAAACACATGGCCTTGGGTACGGGTCAACTCGCCTTCACGTGGATCAAACAACAAGGCAATGCGACGTGGAACGATCTCCAGCGTGCCCACCCCCAATGAGTCCAGATCCGGTGTGGTCACCACCGGCACAAAGCCCTCTTGCTGCAGCCGGCGACTCAGATCGCGCGCCTGTTCGCGCTGCTCGGGCGGCAAGTACTCGATAGCCACCACCGGTACGCCGGCCGCCAGCAGAGGCTGAAGCTGGCCATCGAGCCAAGCACGGTCATTTTCCGGCACACGGCGGTAGCGGCCCTGCGCCTGATCCCAACTGGCCTCCAGTGACTCCACCGCTACAGCAGCAGGTGCGAAATCCAGTTGCGGTAATACCTCAAAGCCGCGATTAAAGAATAACTGCAGCTGCGGATACTCAGCGTGCAAGCGCTGCAGAAGCGCAACCAGCCCCTGCTGCTGCTCCGCTCGGCGGCTCTCGGGCAGGCGCATGAAGCTGTCCATAGTGTCCAGAAAGAGGCCACGATAACCGGCGCCCTGCAGCGCCGCCGCACGGTCGAGCAGTCGTTGCTGCCACTGGGGGCTGGCAAGATCAGCGATGTCGCTCTGCCACTCGCGATTGCGCTCGCCGCTCGACAGCTGCTCGGCATCTGGCAGGGCTTCATCTTCAGGGGACAGTTCGCCGACCGACAGGTAGGCATAGGGCACTGCGCCTTGGGCGCGCAGGAAAGCAACCTAGTCGGCCGCGATATGGCCAGGCTCAAGCACCACCCAGTCGTACTGAGCAAGCTCGGGCAGCGGCGGCTCGGCGGCGTACCAAAACGCGACCGACTGGAGCTTGCCTTGGGCGGCGGCTGGCCCCGGAGCGAATAGGCTCAGCATAAACACCACCGACAGGCAGCGCAGCGCCAGGCCACGAGCAAGACAACGCGACAACAGCAGCACCAAATTGTCTCCTAACCTGACGTCATTGTGTTAGTTCGGGAGTCAGCCTGGTCACGACAACGGAAGCAGCTAGCGCCGCACACAGCGATCGACTGATATCACAATGGCATCATACCAAAGCGCTGACACATTCTCAATATAACTAATCACAAAGTCAATAAAATGACATTTCTTTTTATCAGGGTTTAATACGAAAGCCCGTACGGAATATCCACCAGATCACCAGCAGACACAGCGCGAGAAACACCAACGTCATGCCCACGCTCACGCCGATGTGCACATCGGCAGCGCCGTAAAAACTCCAGCGAAAGCCGCTAATCAGATAAACCACGGGGTTGAACAGGGTAACTGTCTGCCAGAACGGCGGCAGCATGGTGATGGAGTAGAAGCTGCCACCCAGAAAAGCCAGTGGCGTCACTATCATCAAGGGAATGATCTGCAGTTTCTCGAAGCCGTCCGCCCAGATACCGATGATGAATCCGAACAGACTGAAGGTGATGGCTGTCAGCAAGAGAAAACCGAGCATCCACACAGGGTGCTGAATCTCGTAGTCCACGAAGATCCGCGCCGTCAGCAACACCAGCAGCCCGAGCAACACCGACTTGGTGGCCGCCGCCCCGACGTATCCCACCACAATCTCAAAGGGCGACACCGGCGCCGACAGCACCTCGTAGATGGTGCCCGTGAAACGCGGCATGTAAATGCCGAACGAGGCGTTGGAAATGCTCTCGTTAAGGAGCATCAGCATGATAAGCCCGGGAATAATAAAGGCGCCGTAGCTCACCCCGTCCACTTCCGTCATGCGCGTGCCAATGGCGGCCCCAAAGACGATAAAGTACAGCGAAGTAGAAATGACCGGCGAGGCAATGCTCTGCAGCCGCGTGCGCAGCATCCGCGCCATCTCGGCAAGATAGATAGCCTTGACCCCATACAGATTCATGCACTCTCCCCCGCTGCCGCTGGCTGCTCGGCCTTTTCTCGATTGTGCACAAGCCCCACGAAAATATCCTCCAGCGAGCTCTGACTCGAGTGCAGGTCACGCACCTCGATGCCCAGCTGATCCACGCTGCGCAACAGCTCTGCAATACCACTTTGCTCTGCCTGCGCATCGAAAGTATAGATCAGCGCAAAGCCCTGCTCTGCCAGCGTCAACGGGTAATGACTTAACGCAGACGGCACCGCTTGCAGCGGCTGCTGCAGCTGGAGCGTCAACTGCCGGGTACCAAGCTGGCGCATCAGGCTATCCTTGTCCTCGGTAAGGATCAGCTCACCCTGACGAATCACCCCGATGCGATCGGCCATTTCTTCGGCCTCTTCGATGTAATGCGTCGTCAGGATGATGGTCACCCCGCGTTGCTGCAGACGTCGCACCATGTTCCACATGTCCCGGCGCAGCGCCACGTCCACGCCAGCAGTCGGCTCATCCAGAAACAGTACTTCAGGCTCGTGGGCCAACGCCTTGGCAATCAGCACTCGACGTTTCATGCCGCCGGACAGGTCCATGATGCGCTCATCGCGCTTATCCCAGAGCGACAGCTCACGCAATATCTGCTCCAGCAGGGCGTCATTACTGGGCTTGCCGAACAGCCCGCGGCTGAGGCGTACCGTTGACCAGACACTGTCGAACATGTTGTTGGTCAGCTCTTGCGGCACCAGACCGATCAGCTGGCGCGCCTGCCGATACTGCCGGCGGTTATCAAAGCCATCGACCAGCACCTGCCCACTACTGGGATTGACCAGCCCGCAAACGATACTGATCAGCGTGGTCTTACCGGCACCATTAGGGCCAAGCAACGCAAAAATTTCGCCCCGCCGAATGTGCAGGCTGACGCCTTTCAGTGCCTGAAAGCCGCTGGCGTAGGTTTTGGTCAGGTTTTCCACCGCAATGACGTTGTCCACTCACACTCCGCCTGCCTGCTTAATCAGCCGCCGCTCGGCTGTCCCGTTGACGCCGCGCTACAGCTGTCGTAGGACCCTACACTAGATCAGCGGCCTTACGAAACCGGCCGCTACTACCTGACGCCCTTGAGGCACTACCCTTGAGAACCCTGCACATGAAAATCCATGGCGACGAACGCTCCGGTAATTGCTACAAAATCCAGCTGCTCTGTGCCCTACTGGGCATCAACTATGCGTGGCAGCCTGTCGACATACTGCAGGGCGAAACGCACACACCCGACTTCCTCGCCCGCAACCCCAATGCCAAGGTGCCGCTATTGGAGCTCGACGATGGCCGCTGCCTGGCCGAGTCCAATGCCATTCTGCTGTACCTGGCCGAGGGCAGCGTACTGATTCCGGCCGACGCCTTTGAGCGCGCCGGCATGCTGCAATGGCTGTTTTTCGAGCAGTACAGCCACGAACCCTACATTGCCGTTGCGCGTTTTATCGCGCTATACCTCGGCCTGCCCGAGACCCACCGAGCCACATACCAGAGCAAACAGGCCGGCGGACACAAGGCGCTGAAAGTTATGGAGACCCAGCTGTCAAAAACACCCTACCTGGTAGGCGAACAGCCCAGCGTGGCCGACATCGCGCTCTACGCCTACACCCACGTTGCCGGCGATGGCGGCTTCGAGCTGCAGGGCTACCCCGCCCTGCGCGCCTGGCTCAGGCGCATTGAAGCCTTGCCCGGTTATCGCCGGATGAACGCCTGAGCCTCAGTTTTCCGGCGAGGCGCTGTTGCGCCGCACCCGAATATTGAGCAGTTCCACTACCACCGAGAATGCCATCGCAAAGTAGATGTAGCCCTTGGGCACATGCACATCGAAGCCTTCAGCCATCAACGTCAAGCCGATCATCATGAGAAACGACAGCGCCAGCATCTTGATGGTCGGGTGACGATCAACAAAGTCGCCGATCGGCTTGGCGGCAAACAGCATCACCGCCACCGCGCCGAGAATCGCGATCACCATGACCGCCAGATGGTCTACCAGACCAACGGCGGTGATGACCGAATCCAGCGAGAAAACAATATCCAAAATGGCGATCTGCACCACCACGCTAACCATGCCATTACGCGCCGTCGCCGCCAGAGAGGCTTCAGCTTCAGCCGGTGCTTCCAGGCTGGCATGAATCTCGTGGGTCGCCTTGCCCAGCAAAAACAGCCCTCCAAGGATCAGCACCAAGTCTCGGCCGGAAATATCCTGCCCCAACACACTGAACCAGGGCTCTACCAGACCGATAATCCACGCCAGCGAAAACAGCAGCGCCAATCGGGTGACCATCGCAAAACCGATACCCAGACGTCGCGCCAGCTCTCGCTGCTCGGGGGGTAAACGGCTGACCAGGATGGAGATGAAGATGATGTTGTCGATACCAAGCACAATTTCCAGCGCCAGCAATGTCGCCAGTGCTACCCAGGCTTCGGGCAGGAAAATCCAGTCAAACATGGCAGAGAGTCCTGAAGGAGAAACGGTCGAGCTGACCGCCTGAGCAGAGTAGCGCGCAGCTATGGCGCTGGCGAGAGGGCCGCAGACAAATACTCTGTTGCAAGACGCGTCAGTGGCCGGACATCGCCACTGACGCGACGCTGCGCTTCAGGCCGCGCGCACGCGGAAGCCAAACCGCGGGAAGTGCACGTGCAACAGCCCTGCCCGCTCATCTTCGCGGGCGATGATGATCTGCTCAGCGTCCTCGTAAACCAGCGTGCCAGCGACTTCGTCCGTGCCGTAGTCAACCGCGCTGACAGAAACAGCCTGACCGACAGACAAGCCCGTTGGGCTGCTGATGGCGTCAGCTGGCAAGGGCGCCGGGCTGGCCTGGCGTGCGATGTCGATAGCCGCCTCAGCGCTCAGGTCAGTGTGAGAGCCGTGGCCAATGTCGCGCATGCGACCCATCCAGGCGCGCACCGCCACATACGGATCCAACGCCTCGGCCACCGCACGGTTGGACGCAACAAACCACAGCGCGTGATAGTGGGCAAAATCTGCAATGCAGGGCTGGCCACCCAGCAAAAAGTCACCGTCACGCTCAAGCTGGGTCTCCAGCCGCGACAGCAACGCAGGCCACTGACCAAGCGCTATATCGGTTTCCAGGCGGCTCGCCGTGCCACCACTGAACAGCTTCTGACGATCGGCAACAAAGCCCTTGATCACCTGTTCCGGCATACCGGCAAACCGCTCAGCCAGGCCCTTGGGCTGGAAGTTAATGGCAACCGCGTGCTGAAAGAGCACCTGATCGGCAAACTGCGCCAGGCTGGCTGCTGCGGCCTCCTGGCCCTCGGGGAACAGTGCCGGCGCCGCCTTTTCCTGCTCCAGGCGGCGGGCAATCAGCGCGGTATCGCAGTAAATGTCGGCACCCACCTGCAGTACCGGCGTACGGCGATAGCCGCCTGTCAGGGCGGTCAGGTCCGGTTTGGGCATCACCGGCGGGATCATGACCGAATGCCAGGACAGGCCCTTGAAGCCGAGCATCAGGCGCGCCTTCTCGGCGAACGGCGATTGCGGATAATGGTGCAGAATCAGATCGGTCATGACAGCTCTCCGGCAAAATGAGCTGCCACTGTAGACCGCCCATACGGAGGCTGGCTAGCCCTTCGGGCGGACTGATAAGTCGCCATCGGGCTGATTTATCAGGCACTCCTTGGCTTTGCGCGTCAGCGCCTTGATCGCCCTCTCCTGCCGCAGGGCATCGCTGTGATCGGCGCAACTGCGACGCCAAACCAACGCCGCCGCCGCACTGCGATTGAAGAAACGCGCACCCTTGCCGCTCTGATGCTGGAGAAAGCGCCGCTCCGGGTCCACGCTGATGCCCGTATACAGATGGCCATTCTCGGCACGCACCATGTAAACCCACCAGATACGCTCAAGCGCAGACAAGGTAGACTCTTCAACAGACATACGCAGACAGACTCGGCGCAAAGGGATACAGGATGTTCATTCAGATTTTCAGCACTGGCGGCACTATCGACAAAGTCTACTTTGACGCGCTCAGCGAGTTCCAGATCGGCGAGCCCATGGCTGCAGACATCCTGCAGCAAGCGCGTGTCGGGTTTGAGTATCAAATCGAGTCGCTGGCCCGTAAAGACAGCCTGGAGCTAACCGACGCCGACCGCGACCTGATTCATGCCAGCGTCGCTGCCTGCCCCTATGAGCACATTCTGATTACCCACGGTACCGATACCATGACGGTAACCGGCGCGGCGCTGGCCGATATCGAGGACAAGGTTATCGTACTCACCGGCGC
>DBHE01000146.1 GCA_002296055.1 Pseudomonadaceae bacterium UBA836 | reverse complement strand
CGAGGCACTGGACCCGGACCTGGAGGTTATCGCCTTCGACGTACCCGGCGTGGGTGGCTCGTCCACCCCGGCCACGCCCTTCCGCTTTCCGGGCCTGGCCAAGCTGGCGGCACGTATGCTGGACTATCTGGACTACTCCCAAGTCAACGTCATCGGCGTGTCTTGGGGTGGCGCGCTGGCGCAGCAGTTTGCCTACAGCCACCCAGAGCGCTGCAAGAAGCTGATTCTGGCAGCCACCTCAGCCGGCGCCGTCATGGTGCCCGGCCGGCCCTCGGTGCTGCTGAAGATGGCCAGCCCGCGGCGTTATATCCAGCCCTCGCACGGGGTTAACATCGCGCCTGACATCTACGGCGGCGCCTTCCGCCGTGACCCGCACCTGGCCGAAAAGCATGCCGCCAAGGTGCGCTCTTCCGGCAAGCTCGGCTACTACTGGCAGCTGTTTGCCGGCCTGGGCTGGACCAGCGTGCACTGGCTGCACAAAATCCGCCAACCGACGCTGATTCTGGCCGGCGATGATGACCCGATCATCCCACTGATCAACATGAAGCTGCTGGCCTGGCGTATTCCCAACTCCGAGCTGCACGTGATCGACGATGGCCACCTGTTTCTGGTGACCCGCGCACAGAGCGTGGCGCCGATGATCATGGCCTTCCTGTCGGAGGAAAAACAGCCCGCGGTGATTCGCCACGCGGCCGCCCTGAGAGCCCCCAGAGCATGACGTTCAAGCCGCCAGCGGGCCGAGCGAGACCTCGGCCACAGTGCCCGCACGGCAGCCATTGCCGCTCGCCGCATTTGCGTTAGACTGCCAGCGACCTCCTCGCCACGGATCAGGACAGCTGGATGCCCGACCACCCCCAAGGACGACTGCACGCAACCGCTATCCGGGGGGATATATCCGCCACTTTGCTTGCCCTGCTCCGCAGCCTGGCAACCCAGCCCTGTCACCACGCCAGCTATCTGCGCCACACCCTTGAGCACCTGTTCCTCGCCGTGCAAGGCAAGCTGGACCTGAGCCCGCTAGACGACGACCCGCGCTTCACTCACGCCGGCTGGCAGCAGCCCGCCGCCCAGCGCCTGCTGCAACTCTGGCAAGCCTGGCAGCAGCCGCTGTCGGACTGGCTGCAGGGCCTGCAGCTGGCCGACCATGAACGCGCCCAGCTACGCTGGTTGCTCGACCAACTGGCCGCCGCCGCAGCGCCCAGCAACAGCCTGCTCAACCCGGCTATTCTGGCGGAAGCCCGCGCCAGCGGTGGACACAGCCTCTGCCGCGGAGCGCATCACCTGTGGCAGGACCTGGCCAGCGGGCGCCCCTTCGCGCAGCCCAACCTCGACACCCACTACCGTCTCGGCACCGACCTGGCCTGTACGCCGGGTCAGGTGATCGCACGCCACGCCGAGTTCGAGTTGATCTGCTACAGCCCGCAGCAAGCGCAGGTGCATGAGCGCCCGCTGCTGCTGGTGCCACCGCCGATCAACCGTTTCTACCTGCTGGATCTCAGCCCCGGCAACAGCCTGGTCGAACACGCGCTAGAGCAAGGACTGCAGGTCTACCTGATCAGTTGGCGCAACCCCAACCCCAGCCACTGCAATTGGGGGCTGGGGCGTTATGTCAGCGCCTGCCAACGCGCCCTGAACGAAACTCGACTGCACAGCGGCAGTACCCAGGCAACGCTGACCGGCATCTGCAGCGGCGGCCTGATCGCGGCCCTGCTGTGCGCCTGGCAGCAAGCCGCCGGCTACGCTGAGCAGCTCAGCGCCCTGAGCCTGCTGGTCACCCCGCTCGACACCCGACTGGACACCGACCTGGTGCGCCTGAACGGCCCGGCCGCACGCCAACGCCTGCGCCGCCAGGCCTGGCATCAGGGCTATCTGGATGAGCGCAGCAGTGGCGCTGCCTTTGGCTGGATGCGCCCGGAGCAGTTGGTCTGGACACCCGCTGTCACTCGCTACGGGCTGGGCCGCGAACTCCCCTGCAACCCGGTAATGTACTGGGGCCACGATCACACCCGCCTGCCGGCGCAACTGGTAGACGACCTGCTCGATTTGTTTGACCGCGACCCGCTGGGTCAGCCGGGCAGCTTGCAACTCAACAACGAGGCAATCGACCTGAGCAGCGTCACCCTGCCGAGCTGGCACCTGGCCGCTCGCCGCGACCATATCGTACCCTGGCACAACACCTATCCCGGCACCCGAATGGGCGGCGAAAAGCACTTTACCCTGTGTCACAGTGGACATATTCAGGGGTTGCTGTGCCCACCGGGCCACCCCCGCGCGCACTATCACAGCGGCCCGGCCGTTAGCGATAACGCCGACAGCTGGCTGGCCACGGCCGAGGCGCAACAGGGCAGTTGGTGGCTCGCCTGGAGCAACTGGCTGAAAGGCCACAGTGGCCTCTTGGTCACGGCCCCTGCCAACCAAGATGGCGGCCTTGGCGCGGCACCCGGCCGCTACGTTCAACAGCACTGAGGAGCATGATGAAAACCCGCGACCGAATCCTGCTGTGTACCCTTGAGCTGTTCAACGAGCATGGCGAGTCCAACGTCACCACACTGGAGATCGCCAACGAGCTGGAGATCAGCCCCGGCAACCTCTACTACCACTTCAAGGGTAAGGAAGCGCTGCTCGACGCGCTGGTCGATGACTTTCTGCTCAGCACCCGCAGCCTGCTGCTGGTCGACGACAGCCCGGACGACGTTGAACCGGAAGACCTCTGGCTACTGCTGCACCTGCTGTTCGAAGCCATCGCCACGCACCGCTTCCTGTTCCAGGACCTGTCCAACCTGATCAGCCGTTACCCGGCCCTGCGCCAGCAGATGCAGCCCTGGATTACGGCCCTGCGCCTGCGCCTGGAGCAGGTGCTGCACGCCCTGCATGCTAGCGGGCATCTGCACGCCGACAACGACCAGCGCGCCCGCTTGCTGGATGCGCTGTGCCAGACCTGCCTGTTCTGGCTGGACTACCAGCGCGTCTGCAACCCCGATGAGCCAGACCCGGCCGGCGGTGTGCAACAGATGCTCGGCCTGCTACAGCCCTGGCTGGACGCCGAGGGGCAGGACTGGGTGCAGGCGCTGATCGCGCGGTACGGCTAGCAGGGCGTTTTTTTGCTGATGGCTCCCATGCGCTGCGTGGGAACGATCAGACAACAAAAAACCCCGCGCTGCCGAAGCAGGGCGGGGTTCTGGTGCTGCAAGGTAACTCAGGACTCGGCGGGCTTGTCCGCCGCCGGTGCACTGGCCGGAGCCGGTGAGGAGGCGGTGGGCGTTGCTGCCGGAGCCTTCACAGCCGGTGTCGCCTTGGGCTTCGCCGGCGCTTTCGGCTTGGCGGCCGCGCGCGGCTTGGCCGGAGCCTTGGGCTTGGCTGCAGCTGTGCTCGCCTTGGCCGCTGCCGGTTTGCTGGCAGTGGTCTTGGCAGCAGGCTTGGCTGCGGGCTTAGCAGCAGGCTTGGCAGCTGGTTTCGCCGCAGGCTTCGCTGCAGCAGGTTTAGCTGCCGGCTTGGCCGCAGTGCTGGCGGCGGGCTTGGCTGCCGGCTTGCGCGTAGTGCGCGGCTTGGCAGCCGGTTTGCTCGCTGCCGGGCTAGCCTTGGCCGCCACCTTGGGTGCAGCAGTCTTGCCGCTGGCCAGGCCTTCAATCAGCTTGGTCAGCTCGTCAACCTTGGCGTTCAACGCCTTAACTTCAGCCTGCGAGGGCACTCCAAGGCGGGAGACAGCACTGTTGAGACGCTTGTCGAACGCATCTTCCAGCTCGTTCCACTTGCCGGTCAGCTTGCCCTTGGCCTTGTCGGCCCCGGTCTTCGCTTTTTCCAGCGGGTTCTTACTGGACTTGGCCTTACCCTTGAGGGTGTCGACCTGCTTGTCGATCTCGGCCTTGGCTTTCTTCTCGGCAGCCTCGCCATCCTTGATCAGGTTTTCGAAGAGCTTAACGCCCTCCTTCCCGACCTTGGCGTAGGCGCCCAGACCTGCCAGCCAGATCTGACGCGAATAGTTTTCGATATCAGCGACCCAACCCGGATCCTTGTCCTTCTTCTTACCCGCCATGGAGCAACTCCTCTGTGACCTTACTTGCTTTGCAGTGACTTGAGTGCAGCACTCAGATCATCCAGCTTAGCAGACAGCTGATCAATATCCTTCTTGCTCGG
>DBHE01000061.1:3631-9376 GCA_002296055.1 Pseudomonadaceae bacterium UBA836 | reverse complement strand
GGGCTGCGCTCGCTGCGCCAGCGGCGGGTGCGGGTATCCAGCACCACCAGGGTTGGCGTGCCGGCAATCTGGTACTCCCAGCCGTGAAAGCGCAGCACGGCGTCGATGCAGGCGTCCTGCTCGCTGACATCCAGACTGCCGCTGCGCTTTGCGTTCTCCAGCAGCTGGGTCAGCGCATCCAGCGGTTCTGCCACGGCGTCTGGATCGTTGCCCCAGCCCTGGCACAGCAGATAGGCCAGCACCGCGTTGCCGATGATCTGGCGTGAGAAGGGGTGGCCGTAGGCGGTGCGCTCCCAGTCGGCGGTGAGGTTCCAGTCGTCGGTGACGTCGTGGTCGTCAAAGATCATCAGGCTGGGCTGATGGGCGAGCAGGCGGGCGACCTGTGGCAGGCCGTCGACAAAAGCGTCAATCTGCTGCTGTTCGCTCTGGTAACGCTGGCGTTCTTCGTCGCTGAGCCCGTCTGGCATCCTCGGCTGAATCAGGCGCCAGGGGACCGGCGACCACACCAGCAGATACATGGCCAGCATCTCGGCCAGGCTGATCAGGTGGTTGTGGGCATTGGCCGAGGTAAATACCGGCTTGCGCACACCGCCAAAGAAGCGGTCGCGTACGGCCATGTTGGAGGGCACATCCGGCAGCAGCTGCTCGCGTCGATAGTAGGTCTCGGCGGCCTGATACAAGGCCTGGCTGTCTGCTACCGTGGCACCTTCCAGCGCCTCGTCAAACAGCCCCAGACGCTCAACCAACTGGTGAATGGCAACCAGCAGCGGACCGCTGACATCGTCGACGTAAACCTGGTCACCGGTCATCAGCAGCCAGGCGGGGCGTTGCTCTGGCTGGTCTCGGCGTTCGGCGAGCCAGCTATCGGTGCGCACCAGGGCATCCTTGCCGGCAAAGTGCGGCTTGCGGCAGGAGCCGTGCAGCAGGCGGCGGTTGTCGCTGGCAATCATCAGTGAGGGCAGTTCATCACCGTGGCACAGGTGCGGCGCGCTGTGTGATAGCCCACTGCCTTGCTCGCCGTCCCATTGCAGGTCGTAGTGAATGATCTGATCCTGCGGCAGCGGGCTGTTTGGCGTAATGGTCAACAGGTGAACGTAGGCGTGCCGCCCAATGGGAATGACGCGGGTGTCGTTCAGTTCGAGCTGCTGCGCCGCCGCGTCGCCTGGTTGCAGGGTGGCACTCAATGTCAGCGGGCGGCTAGCGACCAGCCAGAGCAGGATGCGCTCGGGCTCTACGCGGCGGACCAGTGGGCCGGCCAGCAGATCGGGAAGGTCTGAGGTGGTATGCATGTTTGCTCAGACCGGCCAGCCGCTGCGCAGTTCAGCTGGTGGCTGTGTGGGGGATGTTCAGGGCACTTGCACCACGGCCGCCACGACGTAGGTGACTCACGGCCTGCATAACGCTCAACTCGCACCCTTGCACGCGGTCAGGCGCCAGATACACCAGCGTGCCGGACCAGGGGTCAGGGGAGCCCGGTATAAAGGTCACCACCCGGCCATCGGCCAGGCGCTCGACTTCGAAGCACAGCTGTTCAAAATCATCAAAGCGTACCAGTACCGGTTTGAGCGGAGAGCTGGTGGGCCGCTCCTCCTTGAACTGGTCGGACAAGGACTTGATCAAGCCGTAGCCCGGCAGCATCAGCAGGCCATCGTCGAGCTGCTGGTACAGGCGGCGGGCTCTCGGGCCGCGTGCCAGCATGCCAGCACAGAAGCAGACTAGCGCCACGCCCAGCAGGGCCAGCAGGTTGGCCACCGCCAGACCGGCGATGTTATCGAACGGCAGCAGCTCGCTGATGGGTCGGGTGACATGACGCATCACCGCGATCGCTTTGCCCAGCACAAAGAGAATAACGATCACCGGCACCAGAAATACCGCGCCGCCGATCAACGTGGTCTTGATTACCCGCATGAGAGCCCCCGTCGAGAATACGTGAGCACAGCATAGACGGCTGGTGAGCGTGCGTCAGACCCGTCGTGTGCGATGGCGCGGCCCAGAGCAGAGTACCAGTACGAAAAGAGGTGAGAGAGACGTGGCCATGCAGGGTGATATCTCAGGCCAGCAGGGCCGCTAGCGGATTGCTCGCGGCCCGCCCTGGAGCAAAACTCAGTTGCTCAGCAGACCGTCATTTTTCATCCGCGCAACCAGATTGCGGTAGGTATTGTGGTGGACCTCTTGCTCAACGTCGAGCGGGTTGCCGGTAAACGGCATGGCCAGCAGCATCGGTAGCCAGATCACCATGGTCGCTTTGTCTGCCAGGTCGTACTTGTGTTGCTGCTCTGACTCGGTTGCGGTAACGCGCAGATGCACGTGCAGCGTGGCCCAGGCAGGAATAACCCCAAAGGTGAAGCCGGAGAGAGCCGCGAAGAGGTTGGCGCCGGGATTGCTCTCGTCGACTGATACGCCGGTGACAACCAGGTCGGCCTGCTCAGCTGTTTCGACAATCTCACAGCAGCCGGCGCCGCGCAGGGCTGCATTGAAATAGGTCTTGTGAAGATTACCGCCTTCGCGTGCTTGCCAGGTGCTGAATACCTTCACCGGTTGCTGGTTCTGAACCGCGTAGCTAGAGCTGTCCAGGGTGGGAAGGTCGTTGGCCTTGAAGGCCGCACATCCGGAGGTTAGGGCGAGGGCGGCGGCCAGGGTTAATGCAGATGTTTTCATTTTCATTGTTCTTCTTGGTTTTTATTGGAAAAGCTCAGAGCGCGCCTGCGCTCATGCAGGCACGGGCAGACAGCAGCCTACTGTGCGGTGCACAGGTTGGCAGGTGTCATGGGGAGTCAGCGGGGGTGATGCGGATGTAAAGCGGCTGGCAGTCCCTTGCCCGGTCGAAATAGTACGGTAGCGGACTCGGTAGGCCAAGTACTGAAAAGAGCCTCTGTCGCTGCGTTGGGCTGCGCCGCATTTTCAGCCGCTTAGAACAACCGGGCCAGCAGCGCCGTGACGGCGGTTTCCACGCGCAGGATGCGGTTGCCGAGCTGCACCGGCTGCATGCCGGCCTCGACCAGTTTGTCGACCTCATAGGGAATCCACCCGCCCTCCGGGCCGATGGCCAGGGTCAGCGGCTGGTCGATACCACGTGGGCAGGCGGGGTAGTCGCCGGGGTGGGCAACCAGCGCCAGTTGCTCGTTGATGATGGCGGGTAGCTGATCTTCGACAAAGGGCTTGAAGCGCTTTTCGATGCGCACGGTCGGCAGCACGGTGTCACGAGCCTGCTCCAGGCCCAGCAGCAGGTTCTCGCGGATCACCTCGGGCTGCAGAAAGGGGGTCTGCCAGAAGCTCTTTTCTACCCGGTAGCTGTTGAGCAGGATGATCTCGGGTACGCCCAGGGTGGCGCAGTGCTGCAGAATGCGGCGGAACATCTTGGGCCGTGGCATGGCCAGCAGCAGGGTGAGGGGCAATTTGGCCGGGGGCGCTTCGCTCAGCTCGACGTGCAGCAGGGCGCTACGCGAGTCCAGCTCCAGCACGCTGCCACGGCCCATCAGGCCGTTGATGCGGCCAACGCGCAGTGTGTCGCCGGCGCTGACCTGCTGGATGTCCTGCATGTGCAACAACCGGCGGCCAGTCAGGCGTACATGCTGTGGATCGGTGAAGTCGCTGTCTTCGAGCAGCAGCAGGTTCATGCCTGCGGGCTGTCCTGCTGCTCTTCCGGTGTGCGCGGACGGACCAGACGGCTGAAGATGATACCGACTTCATACAGCAGCCACATGGGCAGCGCGAGCAGGGTTTGCGAGATCACATCCGGCGGTGTCAGCACCATGCCGATGGTAAAGCAACCGACCACCACGTAGGGGCGCGCCTTGCTCAGGCCCTGCACGTCGACGATACCCACGGCCACCAGCAGCACCGTGGCCACCGGTATCTCGAACGCCAGACCAAAGGCCATGAACAGCGTCAGGACAAAGTCCAGGTAGCTGTTGATGTCGGTCATCACCGCTACGCCATCCGGCGCCGCGCTGGTGAAAAAGCGGAACACCAGCGGAAACACCACGAAGTAGGCAAAGGCCATACCGCCGTAGAACAGCAGAATGCTGGAGGCCAGCAGCGGCACCGCCAGGCGCTTCTCGTGCTTGTACAGCCCGGGTGCGATAAAGCCCCAGACCTGATGCAGCACAAAGGGCATGGCGATAAACAGCGCGCTGATCAGCGTCAGCTTGAAGGGCGTTAGGAACGGCGAGGCGACATCGGTGGCGATCATGCTGGTGCCTTCGGGCAGCAGCGCGCGCAGCGGCTCGGAAATGAACGCGTAGATGTCGTTGGCAAAGTAGAACAGACCGGCAAAGATCACCAGCCAGATCAGCACAATGCGCAGCAGGCGCGAGCGCAGCTCGGTCAGGTGGGCGACCAGCGGCATGTCGCCGCCGCTCTTGACGGGCGGCAGATCAGGGTTGCTCATGGCGGGTGTCTTGCTGCTCATTGGCGGACTCGGCGCGGGGTTGCTCTGCGGTCGCGCCAGTGTGCGTCGGCTGTGTGACGCTCTGGTTACCGCCCGGTCGGGCGTTGGTCTGATTGCTCGGGCTGTCGGCGTGCAGCCCCTGCTTTTCCAGCTCGGCGAGGATGCGCTCGTTGTTCAACTGCTGGCGGATCTCGTCGGCGCCCAGCTCGCGCTCAACCTGCGAACGCACGTCCGAGAAGCCGCGCTTGATGCGGCCAATGGTCAGGCTGACGGTGCGGATGGCGCCGGGCAAACGCTCCGGGCCGAGAACCAGCAGGGCGATGATCGCCACCACCAGCATTTCCATAAAGCCGATGTCGAACATGGGGCGGGACCTGGCAGATTACGGCTTGGACTGGGAGTCCTGCTTGTGCTCTTCGGCCTTGGCGTCCAGCGTCTCGCCCGGCTTGTTCTCGACCGAGGGCTTTTCCTCGTCGTTCATCGCCTTGCGAAAGCCCTTGATTGCGCCGCCCAGATCACCGCCGATGTTCTTCAACCGCTTGGTGCCGAACAGCAGTACCACGATGACCAGCACGATCAGCAGTTGCCACAGACTAATGCCACCAAAACCCATTTTTGCCTCCGGGGCCTATTGCCCAGTTTATTTGCTGCGGGACGCCTTTTCTTCAAGACCGGACAGGTCGAAGCGGCGTGCCAATTCGTTCAGGATGTCATCGGGACCAAGGCCGAGATGGCTAAGCATGACCAGTGAGTGGAACCACAGGTCAGCGGTCTCGTATACCAGGTCCGATTTGTCCTCGCTGTGCTGACAGTCCTTGGCGGCTAGCAGTGTCTCTGTGCACTCTTCACCGACCTTTTCGAGAATCTTGTTCAGGCCCTTTGCGTGCAGGCTGGCAACGTAGGAGGTGTCGGCAGACGCCTGCTTGCGTTGCTCCAGCACGGCGGCCAGTTGGCTCAGGGTGTCAGACATGTTTTGGGTGCTCGTATAACTCTTTGGGGTCCTTGATGACGGCGTCGACGGTCTGCCATTGGCCATCTTTCAGAACCCGATAAAAACAGCTCTGCCGGCCAGTGTGGCAGGCGATGCCGCCAATCTGTTCGACCTGCAGGATGACGACGTCGGCGTCGCAGTCCAGCCGCAGTTCGTGCAGCTGTTGCACGTTGCCCGACTCCTCGCCCTTGCGCCACAGGCGTTGGCGCGAGCGAGACCAGTAGATGCCGCGGCCTTCCTGTACGGTCAGTTGCAGGGCTTCGCGGTTCATCCAGGCCATCATCAGAATGCGCTGGGTGTGTACATCCTGGGCGATGGCAGGAACCAGGCCGTCGGCATCCCAATTGATGCTGTCGAGCCAGTC
>DBHE01000061.1:0-3364 GCA_002296055.1 Pseudomonadaceae bacterium UBA836 | reverse complement strand
CCAGGTTGTCGAGGGCGCGGTGGGCGCTGTCGATCAGCGCGGGCACGCGCTCCAGGTGCTGCTGCCAGTGCTTGACCTGATTTTGCGGCAGCATGCGCTCGCGCATCCAGCGCTCAAGATAGGGTTGGCCGGTGCTCCACAGGTCCAGNNCGGCTGACTATCTGCGGCGCAGAATCAGCCAGCCGCCCAGGGCGATCAACGCCCACTGGGTGGGCGCGGCGTGCAGCCAAAGCTGCGGGTCGTCGCCGCCCAGCGCGCTGGCGCCAAACACCACCAGCGCGATACCGGCCAGTTGCAGAGGCCAGCGTGGGCGCTGCGGCGGCTGCTCGCGCAGCGGCGCATCGGCCAGGTTGTCGAGGGCACGGTGGGCGCTGTCGATCAGCGCGGGCACGCGCTCCAGATGCTGTTGCCAGTGCTTGACCTGATTCTGCGGCAGCATGCGCTCACGCATCCAGCGCTCCAGATAGGGTTGGCCGGTGCTCCACAGGTCCAGATCCGGGTACAGCTGGCGGCCCAGCCCTTCGATATTCAGCAGGGTCTTTTGCAGCAGCACCAGCTGCGGCTGGACTTCCATGTTGAAGCGGCGGGCGGTCTGGAACAGGCGCAGCAGCAGCTGGCCGAAGGAGATGTCTTTCAGCGGGCGCTCGAAGATCGGCTCGCAGACGCTGCGGATTGCCGCTTCAAATTCGTTCACGCGGGTGTCAGCCGGTACCCAGCCCGAGTCGATATGCAGTTGGGCGACGCGGCGGTAGTCGCGCTTGAAGAAGGCCATCAGGTTGCGCGCCAGGTAGCTCTGGTCCTCGGGCGTCAGGCTGCCGACGATGCCAAAGTCGATGGCAATGTATTGCGGCTCCCAGGGGTGCTTGCGCGAGATGAAGATGTTGCCTGGGTGCATGTCGGCGTGGAAGAAACTGTCGCGGAATACCTGGGTAAAGAAGATTTCCACGCCGCGTTCGGCAAGCTTCTTCATATCGGTACGCTGGTCGGCCAGCGCCGGCAGGTCGGTCACCGGGATGCCCTCGATGCGCTCCATCACCAGTACCTTGTGACGGCACCAGTCCCAGTAGATCTTGGGAATGTAGATCAGCTCCGAATCTTCAAAGTTGCGGCGCAGCTGGGAGGCGTTGGCGGCTTCGCGGTACAGGTCCAGCTCGTCGAAAATGGTGCTTTCGTAGTCCTCGACCACCTCGACCGGGCGCAGGCGGCGACCTTCGGTGGACAGCTTTTCCAGCAGGCGTGCGGCGACGAACAACCACTGGATGTCCTGGTCGATGGTCTCGCCGATGCCTGGGCGCACCACCTTGACCACCACCTCGCTGCCGTCTTTCAGGCGTGCGGCGTGTACCTGGGCGACCGAGGCGGAGGCTAGCGGCTCGTCGCTGAAGCTGGCAAATACATCCTCGATGCGCTCGCCCAGCTGCTCCTCGATGCGGGCGCGGGCCTGCGGGCCCGGGAAGGGGGGCACCTTATCCTGCAGACGGGCCAGCTCCAGCGCGATGTCGTCGGGCATCAGGTCACGGCGGGTGGAGAGAATCTGGCCAAACTTGATAAACACCGGGCCTAGGTCTTCGCAGGCCTTGCGCAGGCGCGCACCGCGGCTCAGGTCACGCGGCGCCGGGCGCAGACGCCAGGGGCCCAGTTGCAACAACAGACGACCCAGTACCGGCAATGGCAGATCCAGCAGAATCTGGTCCAGACGGTAGCGGGTAAAGATGTGCAGGATGCGCAGCAGGCGCACAAAGGCGGTCAGTCTCATGCGTCGGGCGAGTCCGGGTCGGTGGGAGAGAGCAG
This sequence comes from Pseudomonadaceae bacterium UBA836, assembly GCA_002296055.1. Taxonomy (GTDB): domain Bacteria; phylum Pseudomonadota; class Gammaproteobacteria; order Pseudomonadales; family Pseudomonadaceae; genus Halopseudomonas. The sequence goes on along the minus strand of DBHE01000061.1, from coordinate 1,573 downwards.
GGCGACGCGCGCTTCCAGGCGGTCGAGCTGCAGGCGCAGGTCATGCAGTTGTTCGGCACGGGCGCGGGCTTCAGCCTGGCCGACCAGTTGGCGGCTTTCTTCGGTCAGGTATTCCGCCAGCGTCTGGCGCAAGCTGGCGCGGCTGTCACGGCCCCACTGGTGGCTGCGGCGCAGGGCGCTGCCGATGGCATGACCGGCGACCGGGCCAAGCCAGCGCGCTAACTCGGCCTCGCCATCGAGCTGCAGGTCGGCCAGCGCATTCTGCAGCGCGATCAGTACCTGACTGTCGCCCAGCAACTCGACGTCCGGGTCCTGCAGCACGGCCTTGCGGTCGCTACTAACCAGCAGCCGGGCAAGCAGGCTGGCAGGGGCGTGCAGTTCAACATCGGCCGGCGCGTCGCTGCTGGTGCTCAGGTTGATGGTGTCTGACGCGGGCGTCAGCCACAGCTGCCAGTCAGGCTGACGGCTACTGATCAGAATGCGTTTGCCGGCCAGCGCGCTGATGCGCCTGGCGGTGACTGTGTCGCGCGCCAGGGCCGCAGCGATGCTGCGCTCGGCTGCGCGGAGCAGCGCGCCGGATAGCATCAGGGTTTGACGCCCCGGTGCAGGGCGACGATGCCGCCCGTCATGTTGTGGTAGGTCACCCGCGCAAAGCCGACTTCTTCCATCATGGCCTTGAGGGTTTCCTGGTCCGGGTGCATGCGGATGGACTCGGCCAGATAGCGGTAGCTATCGGCGTCGTCGGCCACCAGCTTGCCCATCAGCGGCAGGAACTTGAAGCTGTACTGGTCGTAGACCTTGGACAGCAGGTCGCTCTTGGGCTTGGAAAACTCCAGCACCAGCAAACGGCCGCCCGGCTTGAGTACGCGCAGCATGGAGGCTATGGCGGCGTCCTTGTGGGTCACGTTACGCAGGCCAAAGGCGATGGTGATGCAGTCGAAATAATTGTCCGGGAAGGGCAGTGCCTCGGCATCGGCCTGCACAAAGCGCACGTTGCCGGCCACGCCCAGATCCAGCAGGCGGTCACGGCCAACCTTGAGCATGGAGGCGTTGATGTCGGCCAGCACGACTTCGCCCGTCGGGCCTACGCGTTTGGCAAAGCGGCGCGTCAGGTCACCGGTGCCGCCGGCGATATCGAGCACCCGGTTGCCGGTGCGCACGCCGGACAGCTCGATGGTGAAGCGCTTCCAGAGGCGGTGGATGCCGCCGGACATCAGGTCGTTCATGATGTCGTACTTGGCGGCTACCGAGTGGAAGACCTCGGCGACGCGCTGGGCCTTCTCGGACTCGGCGACGGTCTGGTAGCCAAAGTGGGTGGTTTTTTCGTGCTCGTGCTGATCGCTCATGGATTGGCTCTGCGCTGGCAAATTCCGCTCCATTCTAACCATTTTTTGCCGCCAGAAGCGCTGCCCAAATGCCGCGCCTTGCACTGCGCCTGCTTTGGTGGTGACGCGCTGCGCGGTTTGCGGCATGCTGGCGAGCTTTGACACCACCGTGAGGATGAGCTGATGGCCACCGTAGATATCACCCGTGAACACGACCTTGGTAAGGAACAGGCCAAGGAGCGCGCTCA
>DBHE01000139.1 GCA_002296055.1 Pseudomonadaceae bacterium UBA836 | reverse complement strand
GGCGGAACGGTAATCCTCTCGGACTCCGGGAAGCACTGAATAATCATCTTGGATAAGGGAGCTATTCAGTGCTTCCCTGGCGTGCCGGCAATAAGACTGTGTGCAAGCGCTGACCCGTTCTGGTGGGGGGCAACCTGGGTAACTGGGTTGGCAGATACGTAACGGGTTGCGGGCGAACGCCTGAAGCACAGCCCTAACGGCGGACTGATTCTACAGGATGCCGAGGGCAAAGTTAAGCTGTATCCCCGGTGAGGCAGATGTGCGTTGGTCGTCTTGGGATCAGGCGGCGACTGGTCTATCATGCTGCATTTGCTGTCGAGCACTGCCGCATGTCCTCCGATTCAGACCCCTACACCAGTAAAACTCCCTGCATCGGGCTGTGCTCCACCGTCTTTGGTGACCTTGTCTGTCGCGGCTGCAAACGTTTCAGCCATGAAATCATCGACTGGAATCGCTATGAGCCAAACCAGCGCGCCGCGGTGTGGAATCGCCTGGAACAGCTGCTTGAGCAGCTGCTTTGGAGTCGCTTTGAGCTGGTGTCGGTCTGGGCGCTGGAAGAGCAGCTCAAGCGCCTGAAGGTACCCACCGACCCTCGCATGCCCGTGTGCATCAAGGTCTGGCGCCTGCTGCCGCGCCTGCCTGAGGGCGGCCTTGATGCTGCTGGCCTGCGTCTGCAACCTCTTTGGCATGGCTCAAGCCTGAAGCAGGTTCGCGATAATCTGGATCAGGCCTTCTTTGAACTATCCAAAGCCTACTACGACCGCCGGGTGCCCTAAGCGTAGGCGGCCCGGCGGCGCGTCAGCTATTTCTCTAGCAGCGCTTCAAGATGCGCGAGCGTGTCCTCCGGCTTGAGTACCAGGATGTCGCTGTTAACCTGATCCAGCACGACCTCGGCGGTGTTGCCGATCAGAGCGCCGGCGATGCCCTTGCGGCCCACGGTGCCGATAATGGTCACGCTGGCTCCAATGCGATTGGCAATCTGCGGAACCAACGTGTCCGCCGGACCTTCATCGATATGCAGGTGCTGAGCATCAATGTCGTACAGCTTGGCGTACGGCTCTGCCCGGGTGCGGTACTCGGCGGCAATGCTGTCCTTGAGCTGAAAGGCGGGATCGGCTGCCGACAGCATAGGGGCCGGGTGGGCGGAGACCAGGTGCAGGTCGCCATCGATCATTTCGACGATGTCAGCGGCGTGACTGACGATAGTGTCGTGCAGTACGTGATGCTGATCATCGTGATTGCCGACATCCACTGCGGCCAGCACTGATCCTTTGATCCAGCTGTCGCTGTTCTTCACCATCAGGACGGGGGCGGGGCAGTAGCGCAGCAGCTTCCAGTCATCTGGCGTCAGCAGAGCCTTGCGCAGTGGGTTGTCCGGGCGGTGTTGCTTAACCACCAGGTCACACCCTTCGCGGGCCACGGCGCGGCAGATGGTGTCGGTTGAATTGTGGTGCCAATCTTGGGTCACGCTGCAGCGAATGCCCTTGGCGTCTTGCTCAACCCGCAGGCGAGCCAGCAGATCGCTGTAGTCTTCGCGGTTTTCACACACCAGCAGGTGCAGTTCGCATTCGATAAAGCCCGCGATGAGGCTGGCGCGGTTCAGCGCAACCTGCTCCTCCTGGCTGGGGTCGATAACAACTAGAATGCGTTTCACGGCTTGCATGGCTTTCTCCCTGTTCTGCAGAAGGCAATCTTGCCCGTTAACTTCAATGTAGTTGCTTTTTATTCGGTTTGTGTTGATCCAGGTCTATTCGAGCTGTGGATGAAGGGCTCAGCAGGTATACTCTTGCCCGTTGTTGTAATTACCTGTGAAAAGACCCAATGCTGCCCGACGAACTCCTAGCCTTTCTGCCTTGCCGCACGCCCGATGCCTGGATTGAGCAGGCCCTGGCCCATCCGCAAGAGTTGCTGATAGATCACGCTAATTGCGAAAAAAAAGCGGCATCAACTGCCCTGATGCTGATGTTTCGCTATGTCGACAAGCCTGACCTGCTGCAGAAGATGTCACGGCTTGCGCGCGAGGAGTTACGCCACTTCGAGCAGGTCACGGCGATCATGCAAAAGCGCGGCATTCGCTATCGTGGCCTGTCCGCCAGCCAATACGCCCAACGCCTGCGTGAGCATGTGCGCACCAGCGAGCCGGGGCGGCTGGTTGATACGCTGATTGTGGGCGCCTTTATCGAGGCGCGTTCTTGCGAGCGCTTCGCCAAACTGGCGCCGTACCTTGATGCCGAACTGGGCGACTTCTACCGGTCTTTGCTGAAGTCCGAAGCGCGGCATTACCAGGACTACCTGCGTCTGGCGACCGCTTACGCGGACGGTCCGATTGATCAGCACATTGCCCGGTTTGCCGTGGCCGAGCAGCAGGCTATTCTGGCGGACGATGCGGAGTTTCGCTTTCACAGCGGCGTGGCCGCCTGAACCGACCGCGCGTTCTGTAGTCCGCTTTAGATATTGGGTTACCACCAGGGATTGATCATGCTTCCATTCGTTGTTGCTCGCTCTTTTCGTCAGCCGTTGCTGCTCTGTGCTCTGGGCCTGGGCGCGTTTTTTTCTGCCGCCAGTGCGCAGGCCGAGCCTGCCAGTTGCGAGCGGGTGGTGGTCACCGGCAACCCGGGCTATCCGCCGCTTATCTGGGCGCCAGAGGGTGGCGATCAGCCGCTGACCGGGGTAACCATCGAAATGCTGAGCAACGCCTTGCAGAACTCGGGGATCAGCGTGGACGTGCTCGACCTCGGCTCCCGTGCCAAGGCGCTGGAGGCTGTGGAGGCCGGGCAGGTAGATATCATGGCTGGCGTGTTTCTGACCCGCGAACTGCTCGGTACGCTGGATTTTGTTTATCCGGCGGTGGTTGACGTGCCGAGTGTGTTCTTCGTGCGCCGTGGCGCAGCGTTTCCGTACACCGGCTGGCAGGACCTGCAGGGTAAGCGTGGCGCCGCCCAGCAGGGCAGTCGCTTTGGTTTGTCCTTTGACACCTATGCCGCTGACCACCTGCAACTGCAGCGCGAAAGCTCTGGCGAAACCGCCTTGCGCAAGCTGCTGGCGGGAGAGCTGGACTACGTGGTGCTGGAACGCTATCAGGGGTTGGCACTGGCCCAGCAGATGGGCGTTGATGGGCAGCTTGATACCCTGGAAGGCTCGTTTATCAATGCGCCGCTGTATCTGGCCATCTCACACAACTCTGTCTGCAACACCCCCGAACTGCGCTCGGCGCTGGCCTTGGGGATGCTCGAGCAGCAGCAGCGCAACGAGGGTACACGACTGCTCGACAAGTACCGCGGCATCTGGGCTGCACCGTTCCGCCCGGTCAGTGAGCGCGGTGCAGACGCGCCCTTGGCAGAGTAAATTACTGCCAGACACCGGGCGCGCTGCTAATCTGTACTGGTCAACTGTACTGTAGCTGTGACTGTGCCGATGCAGTGAGAGAGGGTACTCTGGCGCGCTCGGCTCAAGGAGGTACGCCATGACCAGTCTGCTTTATCAGCGCATCGCCCAACAATTGGCTGAAGACATCCAGAACGGCGTATACCGGCCGGGTGAGCGTGTGCCCTCGGTGCGCAAGCTAAGTACGCAGAAGGGCGTCAGTCACGCCACCGTGCTGCAGGCCTACGCGACGCTGGAAGATCAGGGACTGATTCATGCGCGTCCGCAATCGGGTTACTACGTCCATCAAACCCCCGCACTGACTGCACCCAAGCCGCAGATTGCCAAGGTTGAGGCGCCATGCGCTGTCACCCGCAGCAGCATCATCAGTGAGATTCTCTCCCAGGCCCGCCGCGAGGGGGTGATTCCCCTGGGCGCTGCTGTGCCTGCCAGTGAGTACCTGCCGCTGCGCGCGCTGCACCAGCAGATGAGCAAAATCACGCGCTTTCATAGTCACAAGGCGTTCAGTTACACCTTCAGCCCCGGCTTTGAACCCTTGCGTCGCCAGGTGGCGATCCGGATGCGCGACGCCGGCGCCGCAGTTGACCCTGCCAACGTAGTGATCACCAATGGATGCGTCGAGGCGTTGCAATTGGCGTTGCGGGCGGTGACGAAGCCCGGCGACCTGATTGCCACCGAGTCGCCCAGCTACTACGGCACGGTACAGTTGTGCCAGTTGCTGGATCTGCAGGTGATCGAGATTCCCACCGACCCGGATACCGGGCTGAGCCTTGAGGCGTTGCAGCGCGCGCTGGACAAATGGCCGATCAAGGCGCTGGTGCTGACCGCCCGCGCCGGCAATCCGATGGGCGCGACCATGCCGGAGACGCGGCAGCGCAAATTGGTCAGCATGATGGCGCAGCGCAAACTGACGATCATTGAAGACGACATCTACGGTGAGCTGATGTTTGATCAGGGACAGTCGCGGGCGCTCAAGGCCTTTGACTGTTCCGATACGGTGATTTACTGCTCAAGCTTCTCCAAAACCATCTCGCCTGGCGTGCGCACTGGCTGGTTGATTACCCGGCGCTACCAAGAGGCTATCGAGCAGCTGCAGACCTTCACCACGCTCTCTGCCTGCAGTGTGAGTCAGATGGCCGTGGCTGCGTATCTGGAAAATGGCGGCTACGACCGCCACCTGCGGCATATTCGGCAGGAATACTGCAAAAACCTCAGCCAGTTTCAGTTGGCCGTGCAGCAGTACTTTCCTGAGGGTACCCAGATTTCCCGTCCGCGGGGTGGTTACATTTTATGGATTAGCCTGCCGGGCGGCGTAGACACGCTAACGCTGTTTAATCGTGCGTTGCTACACAACATCAGCATTGCGCCGGGTATCGTGTTCAGCAACTCGGATCAGTTCAACCACTGCCTGCGCCTCAACTGCGGTATTCCATGGAATCGCGCGACCGAGCAGGCGGTGATGACGCTGGGTGTGCTGGCCCGGCAGCTGGTTGCAGAATGCGCGCTTGAGCCAGATGGTCTGAAGGTGGAGTTTGCTTCTAGTTCAGCTGGTTAGCAGTCAACGTTAAAGTAAAAGGCCCGCATTAAGCGGGCCTTTTGCTGTCTGGAGCTAGGCTGATTAGTGGGCCTGGGGAACGGCTTCCTTGCTCTTCTGGTGGTCGCGTACCAGCTTCTGCGACAACTCAATAATCTGTTCGCGCATCCAACGGTTGGCCGGGTCCTGATCTGTGCTTTCGTGCCAGAACAGGTGGGTTTCAATCGGCGGCACGTCGTCAATGGGCAGGGCAACGGCGTGCAGGTTATGGCGCATGGCAAAGCGTTCATGCACGGTCATCACCATGTCGGTCGACTCCATGACCAGGGGCGCCATTTGATAGTGCTGAGAGCGCAGCACTACGCGACGCTGCAGGCCCATTTTGCCAAGGGCCAGGTCCACATGCCCCAGGCCGTTGCGACGGCTGGAGATATGGATGTGCGACTGCGCCAGATAGTCATCGAGGGTAATGCGCTCTTTCTTGGCCAGCGGGTGGCCGGGGCGCATGACGCAGACGTGATGGTCTTCAAACAGTTTGACGTGGCGCACTTGGGTATCGGTGTTGAGGGGCGCGTCGATGGCAAAGTCCAGTCGGCCGGCCGCCAGCTCCTTGGTGGTCTCGCGGCGCTTGATCAGGAAGCTGTCGATATTGATGTTCGGCGCCATGCGACGAATACGCGCGGCCAAATGCGGCAGAATGACGGCCTCTGTCAGGTCGGTCATGCTGATGCGGTAGGTCTTGGTGGCCTGCTCGGGTACAAAACTGCGGCTTTCCTGAACGGACACGCGCAGCAGCTGCAGGGCGTGACGCACCGGCGTGATGATGTTCTGCGCCATGGGCGTGGGCACCATGCCCTGAGCCGTGCGCACAAACAGCGGGTCGTTGAAGGTTTCGCGCAGGCGGGCAAGGGCGTTGCTCACCGCCGGCTGAGTGATGCCGACAATCTGGCCCGCACGGGTCAGGTTTGCCTCGGTATAGATGGCATCAAAGACAATGAACAGATTCAGATCTACCTTACTGAGGTTCATCGCATCATCCTTTAGTCGAATGCCTCACATCGAGACATGCAGTTCAGCGGAGGCAGCAGTATATATCGCTTATGAATGTTAATACACGGCAAAAATAGGTTAGATAAATCTATATTCGTCATCTAGCATTTTCTTCGTCGATACCCAACCTAACGAAGGCAACCATTATGGATTTCGGATACTCCCCCAAGGTCAAAGAATTACGCGAGCGTGTGGATGCGTTCATGCAGGAGCATGTTTTCCCCGCTGAAGCCACGTTTCACCATCAGGTCGCCGAAGGGGATCGCTGGCAGCCGACTGCTATTGTCGAAGAGCTGAAGGTCAAAGCTCGCGCTGCTGGTCTGTGGAACCTGTTCCTGCCTGAGTCCGACCTTGGCGCCGGCCTCACCAACCTCGAATACGCCCCGCTGGCCGAGCTGATGGGCCGCTCTGGTCTGGCATCTGAAGCGTTCAACTGCAGCGCGCCGGATACCGGCAACATGGAAACTATCGTGCGCTACGGTAGCGAAGAGCATAAAGAAAAGTGGCTCAAGCCGCTGCTGGCTGGCGAAATTCGCTCCTGCTTCGGCATGACCGAGCCGGGCGTTGCGTCCTCTGACGCCACCAACATGCAGGCTAACGCGCGCCGCGAAGGTGACGAGTGGGTCATTAACGGCCGCAAGTGGTGGACTTCCGGTGCTTGCGATCCGCGTTGCAAGATCATGATCTTCATGGGTCTGACCAACCCTGATGCGCCGCGTCACCAGCAGCACTCCATGATCCTGGTGCCGATGGATGCCCCTGGCGTTAAGGTGATTCGCCCGCTGCCGGTATTCGGCTATGACGATGCGCCTCACGGCCACGCCGAAGTCGTGCTGGAAAACGTGCGCGTACCTTACAGCAACGTGCTGCTGGGTGAAGGTCGTGGCTTCGAGATCGCTCAAGGTCGCCTTGGCCCGGGCCGTATCCACCACTGCATGCGCTCCATCGGCGCCGCTGAGCGCGCACTTGAGCTGATGTGCAAGCGTTCTGTCGAGCGTGAGGCTTTTGGCAAGCGTCTGGCTCAGCTGGGTGGCAACATCGATCTGATTGCTCAGTCGCGCATCGAGATCAACCAGGCTCGGCTGCTGACCCTGAACGCTGCTTACATGATGGATACCGTTGGCAACAAGGTCGCCAAGAGCGAGATTGCGCAGATCAAGGTGGTTGCACCTAACGTTGCGCTGAACGTGATTGACCGCGCTATCCAGATGCACGGTGGTGCTGGTGTGTCCGATGACTTCCCGCTGGCACACATGTACGCCATGCAGCGTACCCTGCGCCTGGCTGACGGTCCGGATGAAGTGCACCGCGCTGCTATCGGCAAGCACGAGCTGGGTCGCTACATGCCCCGCTGATTGTTGATTGCTTGATAAAAAACCCGCTCTGAAGAGCGGGTTTTTTTGTGCACGCTATAGCGTCAGCTCAGCTGATAACAACGACAATACCCGACAGGTTCGGGTTATGGGCAAGATCGGCTGGGTGGGGGTAGTCAGCCGGGCGGGGAGGGTGCCCGGCGGGATAGACTGTCAGCGGGCGCGGTAGGTGATGCGACCTTTGGTCAGGTCGTAAGGGGTCAGTTCAACACGTACCTTGTCACCAGTCAGGATGCGGATGTAGTTTTTACGCATCTTGCCTGAAATGTGGGCAGTCACGACATGGCCGTTTTCCAGTTCAACGCGGAACATGGTGTTCGGCAGGGTGTCGATGATGGTGCCTTCCATTTCAATGCTGTCTTCTTTTGCCATTAAGCAACAACCTCTCGGGGTGAAATTCGGGTGGGTGGCAGAGAGTACCCACAAAAAAGGTGGCCAATTGTGCCTGAAAACAGCGCAAGCGCCAAGTTTGACGGGGATTTTTTGTGCTCAGGGACGCTGCGTGTTGCTGTACAGGCAGCTCAGCTCAGGCGAATCCAGCGCTGGTTGACGAGCATCTCCAGCGGGCGGTATTCGGTCTTGTAGTTCATTTTTCGGCAGTTTTTTATCCAGTAGCCCAGATAGACCGCGTCCAACCCCAACCGTCTGGTTTCTTCGATCTGCCATAGAATGGCGTAGCGGCCCAGGCTGCGCCGGGGCAGGTCCGGGTCGAAAAAGGTGTAGACCGCAGACAGGCCGTTGCGCATGTGATCAGTCACCGCAACGGCGACCAGGGTGCCTTGCTCGCGGAAGGCATGAAAACGGCAAAACTCCCAATCCTTGGCGAGAAAGGAGGTGAACTGTTCACGGCTGGGCGGGAACATATCGCCGTCGGCATGGCGGGCATTGATGTAGCGTTCGTAAAGCCCATAGATTTCGTCGGTCGCCTCAGCCTTCAGCTCGCTCACCTCAAGGTCGCTATTGCGTTTGATGATGCGCTTTTGGCTGCAGCTGGCGGCAAAGTCGGCCGCTGGAATGCGTGCCGGAATGCAGGCATTACACTGTTTGCAGTGAGGGCGATAAAGGTGGTCGCCACTGCGCCGAAATCCCAGCTCGGAGAGGTGGCTGTAGGTGTCGAGGTCGATCGGTTGTTGCGGGTCCAAAAACAGCGTGGTCGCGCGCTCCTCCTCCAGGTAACTGCAAGGGTGGGGGTGCGTGGCATAAAATTTAAGCTGCGACAGGTCGGTCATGACGTCTCCCGGACAACAATCTGTCGAGTATACGACCGCAGGCAGTGCCGTCAACGCAGTGTGCCACCCCAGGCCGAGGGAGCGCCTGCCGGGCATAGTCGCGCCAGCTCGGCACTGAACTGGGCGCGCGGCAGGCTGCTGGCTCCGAGGCTGAACAGGTGGTCGGTTGGCATCTGGCAGTCGATCAGCTCAAATCCCCACTGTTCCAGCTGTTGCACCAGGGCGATAAAGGCCAGCTTGGAGGCGTTGTCGATCCGGCTGAACATGGATTCGCCAAAGAACACGCGGCCCAGCGCTATCCCATAGAGGCCGCCAACCAGGTGCTCGTCCTGATACACCTCCACGCAATGGGCGTGACCTAGACGATGCAGCTCTATATAGGCTGACTGCATGGTCTCGGTAATCCAGGTGCCGCTAGCGCCCTGCCTGGGGGCGGCGCAGGCAGCGATAACCGCGGGAAAGTCACGATCAAACTCAACACGCAGGTGGGTCTGGCGCATCAGCTTGCGCATGCTGCGTGAGACGTGCAAATCAGCAGGGCGAATAATGGTGCGCGGCTCTGGGCTCCACCAGAGAATCGGCTGTCCGGGCGCAAACCAGGGAAAGATGCCTTGTCGGTAGGCGCGCAACAGGCGCTCGGGTGTCAGATCGCCTCCGGCGGCCAGCAACCCGTTGGGTTCGGCGAAGGCGCGCTCGACGGCAGGGAAGTCTTGGCTCTCAGCAGTTAGCCAGGTTAGTGGTGGCATGTGCGATATTGCTCATTCGTTATTCAAACGGTTTATCAGATACAGGTTATAAGTTATTGTCCCCAATGAATAAAGCGGCCGGTGCGCGGGGAACGCTCCGGCGCGGCGATGGTCTGCTTGATCTGTATTGTGCACCGCGGTTGTGAATTCGGTCGATTCAGGCCGTACAATGATCGCCCTACCTGTGATGGAAGCTCTGTTTTGAAGGATACTGCGGCCCCAAAAACTCCGTTGGCCTGGCGCGAACAGCTTTCGCTGCGTCTGCGCGAGGGCGCGCTGCTGGCGATGATCGCCCTGTGCCTGTATCTGTGCATGGCGTTGTTCACCTTTGACGCCGCCGACCCAGGCTGGACGCGCAGCGGCAGCGTTGCCGATGTGCAAAACGCGGGTGGACGCATGGGCGCCTGGATTGCCGATGTACTCTTGCTGACGCTGGGTTATCTGGCGTTTCTGTTTCCGCTGATCGTTGCCGTCAAGGTGTATCAGATGTTTCGCCGCCGTCATCAGCTGATGATCTGGAATGGCTGGCTGTTCTCTTGGCGTCTGATCGGCTTTGTACTCACGCTGTTTGCCGGCACCGCACTGGCGGCGCTGCACGGCACGCCCGGTGCTTATTTCCCGGAAGGCGCAGGTGCCGGCGGCATTCTCGGTGAGCTGCTCAGCGGCCTGAGTCGGCCGGTGCTTAACCTGCAGGGCAGCACGCTGCTATTTCTGACCCTGTTTCTGTTTGGCCTGACGGTGTTCACCAACCTCTCTTGGCTGAAGGTGATGGACCTGACCGGCAAGCTCACTCTGGACTTGTTTGACCTGCTCAAGCGTGCCTGGCAGGGCTGGCGGACACGCCGGGCCGATGCTCGAGTAGAGCCGTTGACACCCTCGCGTGAAAGCCGCACCCCGGCGCCGCGCAAGGAGCCCGCGTTCAGTGTGGAAGAACAGCGCCGTGCCGATGCTTCCAAGGCGCAGCGCCAGGAAGCGCTGGCCCGTCATGTGGCCGCCCGCGAAACGCGCACCCCGCCGGAAATTGTGCCGCTGGACACCAAGCCCGCCGAGGCCAGCGTGCGCAGCCAGAAAGAAAAGCAGTCCACGCTGTTCAGCAACACTACCGATCCGGGCTCGCTGCCGCCGATTGGCCTGCTCGATCCGCCGAGCAAGAAAACCAAGGGCTTTTCTGCCGAGTCGCTGGAGGGGATGTCCCGTCTGCTGGAGCTCAAGCTCAAGGACTTTGGCGTTGAAGCCGAGGTGGAGAAGGTTCAGCCCGGGCCGGTAATTACCCGCTTTGAAATTCAGCCTGCTCCCGGCGTCAAGGTCAGCAAGATTTCCAACCTGGCCAAAGATTTGGCGCGTTCGCTGGCGGTGATCAGCGTGCGGGTGGTGGAGGTTATTCCGGGCAAGACCACCGTGGGTATCGAGATTCCCAACGAAGACCGCGAAATCGTTCGGCTGTCCGAGGTGCTGGAAACCCGCGAGTTCGACGAGGCTCAATCACCCGTCACCCTGGCGCTGGGGCACGACATCGGTGGCCACCCGGTGATGGCTGATCTGGCCAAGATGCCCCACCTGCTGGTGGCGGGTACCACGGGCTCGGGTAAGTCGGTCGGCGTTAACGCCATGCTGCTGAGCATCCTGTTCAAGGCCACGCCCGCCGAGGTTCGCCTGATCATGGTCGACCCGAAAATGCTGGAGCTGTCGATCTACGAGGGCATTCCGCACCTGCTCGCACCAGTTGTTACCGACATGAAGGAAGCCTCCAACGCGCTGCGCTGGTGTGTTGCCGAGATGGAGCGTCGCTACAAGTTGATGGCCGCCATGGGTGTGCGCAACCTGGCGGGCTTTAACCGCAAGGTGAAAGACGCCGCCAAGGCCGGCACGCCATTGACCGATCCGCTGTATCGCCGTGAAAGCATGGAAGACGAGGCGCCGGAACTCGAATCGCTGCCGGTGATCGTAGTGGTAATCGACGAGTTTGCCGACATGATGATGATCGTCGGCAAGAAGGTTGAGGAACTGATTGCGCGTATCGCGCAGAAGGCGCGGGCAGCTGGTATTCACCTGATTCTGGCCACCCAGCGTCCGTCGGTGGACGTTATCACTGGTCTGATCAAGGCGAACATTCCCACCCGAATGGCGTTCCAGGTATCCAGCAAGATCGACTCGCGCACCATCCTGGATCAGGGTGGGGCAGAGCAGCTGCTGGGCCATGGCGACATGCTGTACATGCCGCCGGGTACCAGCCTGCCGGTACGGGTCCACGGCGCCTTTGTGTCGGATGACGAGGTCCACCGCCTGGTCGATGAGTGGAAGCAGCGGGGCGAGCCGGATTACATTCAGGACATTCTGGATGGTGCCGACGACTCGGCCGGCGGTGGCAGCTATGACGGCGGCGGTGGTGGCGGCGATGACAGCGAAGAAGACGCGCTCTACGACGAGGCCGTACGCTTTGTTACCGAAAGCCGCCGCGCGTCCATTTCTGCGGTACAGCGTAAACTGAAGATTGGCTACAACCGGGCCGCCCGCATGATTGAAGCGATGGAAATGGCCGGTGTGGTTACCGCAATGAACACCAACGGCTCGCGCGAGGTGATTGCACCGCCGCCGGTCCGGGATTGAGGGGAGTAACCCTGTTATGTTGAATCGCATCACTGGTTGGCGCTGGATTGCGCTGTGCGCTGCACTGCTGGCAGCGCCGGCTATGGCTGAGGATGAGGCGGCTGCCGCCGAGCGTTTGAATCAGTTGCTGTCGGCAGCCAACACGCTGACCGGTAACTTCTCGCAAATGACCCTCAGCTCCAATGGCTCCAGCCTGCAGGAAACCAGTGGGCAGGTTACCTTGCAGCGTCCGGGCAAGTTCCGCTGGCATACTGATCCGCCACTTGAGCAGGTGCTCATCTCTGATGGTGAGCAGGTTTGGCTGTATGATCCTGACCTGATGCAGGTCACCATCCAGAAGCTGGACCAGCGCCTGACGCATACCCCCGCGCTGCTACTGTCTGGCGACGTCAGCACCCTGACCGACAACTTCAGCATCCGCTGGACCCAAGGTGGCACCGTGGATGATTTTGTGCTGACGCCCAAGGCCAGCGACACCATGTTTGAAACCCTGCGCCTGTCCTTCCGTGATGGGCTGATCAACGATATGCAGCTCAACGACCCGATTGGCCAGCGCACCAATATTCTGTTCCAGAATGTGGTGCTGAACGAGCCGGTTGCTGCCGACACCTTCCAGTTC
>DBHE01000190.1 GCA_002296055.1 Pseudomonadaceae bacterium UBA836 | reverse complement strand
GCCCCGGCCACATCCGGCACCAGCACAAACAGCGCAGCACCAAGACACACCAACATGTGGGTACGCACACCGGCAGCCTTGCCCTGGCGCTCGCGCTCCAGCCCCAACACACCGCCTAGCAGCGCCGCCAGCATCAACCGCAGCGTGACGCGCGTGCCCTGCTCTATGTCTGTCAGATCGGAAAATTCATCGACCAGTGTGAGGCCGATCGTGCTCAGCACCTGCCCAACGTCCGTCATGTCTCGCTCCCGCGTACCTGTATAACTGTGAGTGCTGCCAGCGCCGGTGGTTCAGTTACCATCAAAGCAAATTGCCACTATGGGATGGCCTGCCCTCGCCGCCGCGTTATACTGCGGCAAATAGTCGCTGCCTGATGACCCAATGACCCTTTTGCTGATTGCCCTCTCCTTGCTTTTACTGCTCGCAGGCCTGGCCCTGAGACGCAGCCGCAGGCAGGCATCCACTTTCAAGGCGTTGCTTGAGCTATCACCCAACGGCCTGCTGATACTCGACAGCCAGCACCGCATCCGCTGGCACAATCCTTCTGCACTTCGCCTGCTTGGGCAATCTGCGCAGCAGCTGCGAGAGGACTTGCCGATCAGCCGTTGGCTGCCAGCGCTAACCGAGATACCGGCCCCGCTTGAGCGCATTGAGCTGCAGTTGCCAACGTCACAGGGCTTGCGACAGCAGGATCTGACTCGTCTGCCCGACATCGACGGCCAGACAGTCCTACTGCTGCACCCGGAAACCGACCTGCAGTCCAGTGCCGAGGCCATGGAGCGCTTCAAGCGTAGCCAATACTTCGCTCAAATCGGCACCTGGGACTGGGAGATCGACACCGACCGCCTGTATTGGTCAGAAGCCATTTACGGCATGTTCGGCTACCAGCCGGGAGCGGTGACACCCAGCTACAGCCTGTTCTGTGACAGCGTGCATCCGGACGACCGCGAGCGCGTGCGCGCCGGAGAGATCCGCTGCATCGAAACTGGCGAGAACCACGACGAGGAATACCGGGTGGTCTGGCCCGACGGCAGCGTGCACTGGGTCAGGGAAACCGGCAATGTGGTCAAGAACGAGCAAGGCGAGGCCATCAGGATGATGGGCGTCGTCCGGGACATCACCGACGAGAAGCGCTCAGCCCAGGAGCTGCGCCAGTTGGCCCACAAGGACCCGCTGACCGGCCTGCCCAACCGCCTGATGCTAGAACAGCAGCTCGGCGCCGCGATTGCACGCGCCCGTGCCCAGAACAGCCGCCTGGCGCTGGTGTTCATCGATCTCAACAACTTTAAGTTCATCAACGACCAGCACGGCCACGCCGCCGGTGACACTGTGCTGGTAGAAGTCGCGCAGCGGCTACGCAGCGCTGTGCGTAGCAGCGACATGGTTGCGCGCCTCGGGGGCGACGAGTTTGTGGTGCTGCTCGAAGGGCTATCGCGCAGCAGCGAGGTGAACGATGAGGCCGAGCGCATCAGCGAAAAGCTGTTCACCAGCCTGGCTCCCGCCATGACGCTACAAGGTCGCGATTACCGCATTGGCGCCAGCCTCGGGGTTGCGCTCTTCCCCGACCACGCTCTGACCATGGACAAACTGATCCATGCCGCCGACCTGGCGATGTATACCGCCAAGCGCAGCGGCAATAACCAGTACCGCCTAGGCGAAGACCCCAACACCCATGCGCAGGTGCTCAAGTCCGTTAAGCATTAAATGCCTTTGCTCCTATCGCCTAACCGGCGCTGGCATCCTGTCCACGCAGCTTGCCGATCAGGGTAATCAACCCCAGTATCAGCGCACCGGCGACAATGCCAAACAACGCATTCAGCAAGGTCGGAGTCAACCCGCCCAGCACCGTACCCAACCAGGGCCAGCCCGACACCTGCGCTGCGCTGGCTTCGATCCAGTGGTGCACCACCGCAATCCCGTGACTGAGGATGCCGCCACCGACCATGAACATGGCTGCCGTGCCCACCACGGACAAGGTTTTCATCAGCCAGGGCGCCGCTGCCAGGATGCCGCGGCCGCAGGCTTGGGCGAACGCGCTGGTGCGGCGGGTCAATGCCAGGCCACCATCATCAAGCTTGACGATACCGGCGACCAGGCCATAAACGCCGATGGTCATCACCAGAGCGATACCGCACAACACCAGCACACGGGTCAGAAACTCCGCTTCAGCCACGGTGCCCAGGGTGATGGCAATAATCTCGGCAGACAGGACAAAGTCGGTGCGAATGGCGCCGGCGATCTTGCGCTTCTCGCGCGCCACCATATCGACCTTCTCATCATTCAGCGCCTTGACCGTTTCCTGATGCTCACTGTGCACATCGTGCAGGAAGCGGTGCGCCAGCTTCTCGGCCCCCTCATAGCAGAGAAAGGCACCGCCGAGCATCAGCAGAGGCGTGATAAGCCAGGGCGCGACGGCGCTGATCAGAAGCGCAGCGGGCACCAAAATGAATTTATTACGCAAAGACCCCTTGGCCACCGCCCAGACCACCGGCAGCTCCCGCTCGGCGCGCACACCCGTCACCTGCTGCGCGTTCAACGCCAGGTCATCACCCAGCACGCCGGCGGTTTTCTTGGCCGCCACCTTGGTCATCATGGATACGTCATCAAGTACCGACGCAATATCGTCAAGCAACACAAGCAGACTGGTAGCCAAGAAACACTCCTGTTCGGCACAACAATGATATGGCAGCGAGGCAGCATGCTTCGCTAGGACTCAGGCCGCGAGGACAATGCGGCGTCCGCACGAGCATAGCGCGCCACTACCGCGCTGTGAAATCCGCCGCGACATCTCAAGATGTCCGCACTCTGGCCGATGACCCTGTTAGGTGTCAGCGCCATCTCCAGTTTCGACAGCTAGAGGTTAACGATGTTCGGATCACGCCAGCGCGCCGCGCTGCAACAGGCTCGGCAAGAGCTCGATAATAAGAACAGCATCATTGAAGCCATCCGGCAGAACCTTGCCTGGATCGAGTTCAGCCCCAAGGGCGTGATCCTTGACGCCAACCCTGCCTTTCTGGACGTGGTGGGTTATCGGCTGGACGAGGTACGCGGTCAGCCGCACAGCATGTTCTGTGCGCCGCAGTTGGTAGCCAGCGCCGCATACAAGCGCTTCTGGCAACGCCTGGCCGATGGCGAAAGCTTCAGCGACCGCTTTATGCGTCAGGGCCAGGGTGGTCGTTCAATCTGGCTGGAAGCCAGCTACATCCCTATTCGCGACGCCGCCGGCCGGGTGGAACGGGTGCTCAAGCTGGCCACCGACATCACCCGCGAGGTGCAAGCCGAGCAGCAGCATGAAAGCCTGCTGAACGCCATCAACCGGTCTATGGCTGTGATCGAGTTCACGACCGACGGACACATCGTCACCGCCAACGAGAATTTCCTCGGCACCATGGGTTACCGCCTGGATGAGATCAAAGGACAGCATCACAGCCTGTTCTGCACGCCGGAGGATGCCGCCAGCGAAGAGTACCGTCGTTTCTGGGCCAGCCTGAACAATGGCAACTTCATTTCCGACCGGTTCCGCCGCATCAGCAAGGGCGGTGCACAGATCTGGCTGCGCGCTACCTACAACCCCCTGTACGACGCCCAAGGCAAGCTGTATGGCGTGGTGAAATTTGCCAGCGATATCACCGCACAGGTTGAGCGCCGGCACGCCGAGTCCGCCGCGGCAAAACTGGCCTTCGACATCGCCGCCGAGACAGATAGCAGCGCTCGCAATGGGGCAGACACAGTTGATCAGACCGTCAACGTGGTCCGTAGCATTGCACAGGAGCTGGCACAGGTAGCAGACAGCATCGGCGCCTTGAGCGCCCAGTCTGAGCGCATCAACAGCATCGTGCAGGTCATTCGCGGCATTGCCGAGCAGACCAACTTGCTGGCCCTGAACGCCGCCATTGAGGCAGCACGCGCCGGCGAGCAAGGCCGCGGTTTTGCCGTGGTTGCCGACGAGGTGCGCAACCTCGCTGCGCGCACAGCGCAGGCCACGGTTGAGATCAACGACGTAGTGCAACAAAACATGGAGCTGGCCCAACAGGCTGTCAGCGGTATGAGCGGGGGGCGAGAGAAGGCCGAACAGGGAGTAGAGTTGGCCAATCGCGCCGGGGAAGTCATGCTGGAGATTCGCGATGAGGCGCAGCGCGTGGTTGATGCCATCGGCCAGTTTGCCGACGCGATTGACGACTGACAGCGCAAGACTCCGTGCTCAGCGTCAAGCTGAGCACGGATAGGCCGCCTCGGCGCAATGGCCTACACTGTGCAGCCACTGCCACTGCGCCGGAGACAGCATGCACAGCGCCAAACCCCTCGCCGGACTCAAGGTCATCGAACTCGGAACCCTGATCGCCGGCCCCTTTGCCGCCCGCATTTGTGCCGAGTTTGGCGCCGAGGTCATCAAGGTCGAATCACCCAACGGCGGTGACCCGCTACGCAAATGGCGCAAACTCTACGAGGGCACCTCGCTGTGGTGGTTTGTGCAGGCGCGCAACAAGCAATCGCTCACGCTGAACCTGAAAGATGCCGATGGCATTGCCATTCTCAAGCAGTTGCTCAGCGAGGCGGACATTCTGATTGAGAACTTCCGGCCCGGTACCTTGGAAAAGCTGGGGCTGGACTGGGAAACCCTGCACGCGCTCAACCCGGCTCTGGTGATGGTGCGGCTGTCCGGTTTTGGCCAGACCGGGCCGCAGAAGGATCAACCGGGCTTTGGTGCCGTGGGCGAATCCATGGGCGGGCTGCGCTATATCACCGGCTTCGAAGATCGCCCGCCCGTGCGCACCGGCATCTCGATCGGCGACTCCATCGCCGCGCTCTGGGGCGTGATCGGCGCGCTCATGGCCCTGCGGCACCGCGAGGTCAATCAGGGTAAGGGGCAGATTGTCGACGTCGCGCTATACGAAGCGGTATTTGCGATGATGGAAAGCATGGTGCCGGAATTCGACGTCATGGGCTTTGTACGTGAGCGCACCGGCAACATCATGCCCGGTATCACACCCTCCTCCATCCATACCTGCAGCGACGGCAAGGCGGTGCAGATTGGTGCCAACGGCGACGCCATTTTTCAGCGCTTTATGCGCGCCATTGGCCGCGAGGATCTGGCCGATGACCCGACCCTAGCCGACAACGCCGGCCGCGACACCCGTCGCGACGAGCTGTATGCATTAATCGACCGCTGGGCAGCGAGCCTTCCGCAGGACGAGGTGCTAAAGGTATTGGAGCAGGCCGAAGTCCCGGCCAGCAAGATCTACTCCGCCGCTGACATGTTCACCGACCCGCAATATCTCGCCCGCGAGATGTTCCTGAACGCCACCCTGCCCGACGGCAAAGCCTTCAAGATGCCCGGCATCGTACCCAAGCTCTCCGACACACCCGGCAGCGCCGAATGGACCGGGCCAGCCCTGGGTGAGCATACTGACAGCATTCTGCACCAACTTGGCTACGACGAGGCACAGATTGCCGAACTGCGTGGGCGCGGGGCGGTCTGATTGAAGGCTCGTCGCCGGATATCCGTATCCGCCGTGCCGTAAACTCGAGGACGCAGAGCGTCCGGTCAGGCACTCCCACGCAGAGCGTGGGAGCGATCAACAACGGCGGAGTGTGCACGGAATCCAATCCCGTTTACGCGGGCGAGTAGCGCAGGTTTATCGGGAAATAGAGTCGCAGCATGTCTGAGGAGCAAAGCGACGAGTTCTGCGACTCCCCGAAAAATCGAGCAACGCAGCGAACCCGAAGGGCCGCGTAGTCGGGTGCCCGGGGGGATCGCCAAGGGGGGCCGGGCAAGCGGCCCCCTTTGGCTCGCCGAGAAGGCGAAAGGCTGACTCAATAACAGCGCATTAAACTATCAACAGTTACTGGTCCACGCCAAAAATAGGTCAGCACGCATGCGTCAGCAAACTGCCAGCCTAAAAGGCTCCATCCCTAATCAAAATCCTGCTTCTCCATCCACGGAATAATCCGCTCAAACGCCCGCTCGATACTCTCCAGCGACGTCGAGTAACTGAGCCGCAGCGCGTTACTGCAACTGTTGCCGAATGTCTCGCCAGGAATGGTGCACACGCCCGTTTCCTTCAGTAGCCGCAGCGCCACGTTGGTGCCGTTGACCCCTTCCGGCAGCGCCGGGAAAAGGTAGAACGCCCCCTCTGGCTTGTACCCGGTCAGGTGCGGCGTTTGCTCCACCAGCTCCACCAGCCGGTCGCGGCGGCGAGTGTATTCACTGAGCATTTCTTCAATAAAGGGGCCGCCGCTGCGCAGCGCCGCCACCCCGGCCCACTGGAATGGCGTATTGGCCACCGTGGTGGTGAACATGTGGTAGCGCCGCAGCTTCTTGATCGCCGCCTGACTGCCGATCAGCCAGCCGATGCGCATCCCTGCCATGCTGTAGGTTTTGGAGAAACTGCTGACCACCATCACGTGGTCCAGGTCACTGCAGCACGACAGCACCGAGGGATACTCACGGCCGTCATAGATCAGGTGGTCGTAGACCTCATCGCTGATGACATGAATACCGCGATAGGCCGCTTCCTCCAGAATCGCTTCCAGCGTTTCGCGCGGATAGAGCGTACCGGTTGGGTTGCTGGGCGAGTTGAGCACAATCGCGTGGGTATGCGGCTCAATGGCGTCGATCACCTCCTGCGGGTCGAGCTGGTGGTGATTCTCGGCCCGCGTCGGTATCTCGGTTACCTCACCGCCATTCATGCGAATCAGCGGTGCATACAGCATGAACGCCGGATCCGGCACGATAAAGTGCCGCCCCGGCGCGGCAACGGCAGTGAGCGCGAGATAGATCGCCTCGGTTGCCCCGGTGGTGATCATGATGTTGTCGGGGCTGAGCGGCCGCTGATAACGCTCGCTGTAGTACTCGGCGAGCGACTCGAGCAGCTCGGGCATGCCGGCATCCATGGTGTAGCCGGTCTGCCCCGCGCGCAGCGCTTCGACCGAGGCCTCCACCACCGTATCGGGCGCAGGCAAATCCGGCTGACCAATGGACAGATGAATGACATCGTTCATGTTGGCCGCCAGATTGACCATCTTGCGGATACCCGGAATCGGGATAGTCAGCAGCGCCGGGTTCCAGATCGGATCTTCCGATTCGTACAGGTCAATGTCGGAGCTTCCCAGTGGCATGGCGTTACTCCTGTGCAGCGGTGAACAGGGCCGGACGGCGATCGGTCAGCGGCGCGGCCTGCTGATAGGCATGGCCTGCGCGCATCACTACGGCATCGTTAAAACGCGCACCCACCAGCTGCAGGCCAATCGGCAGCCCCTTGCTGTCAAAGCCACAGGGCACGGACAGCCCGGGTTGCCCGGTCATGTTGAAGGGATAGGTAAAGGGCGTCCAGGTCGGCCAGCGGGTGCTAGGCCAGTCCTCCGGCACTTCACGTCCGGTCTTGAAAGCGGTCAGCGGCAGAGTCGGCGTCAGCAGTAGGTCGTACTTCTGGTGGAACGCGGCCATGCGCTCGCGCAGTGCCATGGACTCGTTCATCGCGCCCATGTAATCGAGCATGCTCAGACGCGCCGCCTTCTCCGATACCTTGATCAGCTCCGGGTCCATCAACGCGCGTTTTTTTGGCCCGAGGTCGCGAATGGCATTGGCTGCGCCGCCGTAAAACAGATGACCAAAGGCGGCCAACGGATCACTGAAACCGGGGTCAACCCGCACCACCTCGGCGCCCAAGTCGGCAAACACCTTGGCCGCCTCGGCTACCGCCGCTTCTACTTCAGGGTCCACATCTACGTAACCAAGATTCGGGCTGTAGGCGATCTTCAGGCCCTTCACGCCGCCGCGCAGTTCGGCCAGATAATCAATGTTGCGCCGTGGCACCGCGTTGGTGTCGCGATGATCGGCTTCGGTCAGCACGTTCATCATCAGCGCGCAGTCTTCCACGGTCCAGGTCATCGGGCCGGCATGGGCCAGCGTGCCGAACGGGCTGGAGGGCCAGTGCGGCACCTCGCCAAAGGAGGGCTTGAGCCCGACGATGCCGCAAAAGGCAGCAGGAATGCGAATTGACCCGCCGGCGTCGGTGCCCAGCGCCATCGGCGCCATGCCCAAGGCTACCGCCACACCGCTACCGCCACTGGAGCCGCCCGAGGTTTTATCCGGATTCCAGGGGTTGTTGGTCACGCCATCGACCGGGTTGTCGGTCACGCCCTTCCAACCCAGCTCGGGTGTGGTGGTCTTGCCGATGGGCACATAGCCGTGACGCGCTAAGGCTGCGGTGCAGGCGCCGGTCTTGTCCAGCGTGCTTTGCGGGTCAACGGTATGGGAGCCTTTGAGGGTTGGCCACATGGGAGTGAGAAAGACATCCTTGACCGCCACCGGTACGCCATCCAGCAGCCCCTGCGGCGTGCCCGCGCTATAGCGCTGCTCTGACTCGCGCGCCAGCGCCAGGCTGGTCTCGCGGTCCACCAGGCAAAAACCGTTGGTGTGACTGTCTACCCGTTCGATCTGGTCCAGCATGGCGCTGGCCACGTCGACGGGCGATAGCTGGCGGTCGGAAAAATGTGCCCGCAACTGCATCGCCGTCATTGCCAGAATTTCGTCGGACATAATCGTCTCCTCAGTGCCAGAGTGCCCGGGCTGCTTCTCGTTTCCGGGCGCTATTTCCCCCTGTTCACACGGTTGTGCAGGGGCTCATCGGCCAGCCAGCGGTGCAGATTGGCCATGAACTGCTCACCCAGCGCGCGGCGCCAGCCGAT
>DBHE01000156.1:3720-12658 GCA_002296055.1 Pseudomonadaceae bacterium UBA836 | reverse complement strand
CTACCACTTAATCCGGATACCCAAAAGTTAATGCAAACCGCTCATCAACCTTTTCTGCAGCTCTTTTTGTTAGGCATTAATCATCAGGCTATGCAGGGGGCATTCGACTACACCGAACAACCTGAGTGGGTCATATATAACCGATGAGCAGGCCACCAGGTAGCGTTCTTTCCTACTAGTTATTTCGGCAACATCACCCTGCCATTACTGCTATAGCAGCCAATCTAGAGCCGTGCAAGCTGACCAGAGGCGCCCCACTAGGCTGTAATACGGCCTCAGCATGGGACATTTAGTCCTTAAGTGACAAAACCAGCAAATGTATCGGCAATTAAGGACAAGCCAGCGCCGCCAGGCAGACGCCAGACAGCACGCAGCGGATAGTTGAGCGTCAGTAAAGGCGGCCTGTCCCCATGCGGGATTGGACAGGGTGGGCGTGGTGGGCAAGACACGAAATGCACGCGCTCTACCCACCGGAAGGGGAAATATTTATATACAAAGAAGACGAAAGGTGGTCAAAAAGCGACCGGCTGCACAGCCTTTCAGCGACTCAATCGAGACGTCAGCGCTAACCAACCTCGCTGACGTCGAGCTGATCCCGGTGAATCGCGTACGGCCCCCAGGCCTGACGCACCGGCACCACTTCCAGTCGATTGATGTTCATGTGCGCGGGCAGTGAGGCGATATAACCGACCTGCTCGGCAACATCGTCGGCGGTCAGCGGGACTGTGCCCTGATAGACCTTGTCGGCAGCGCCAGCGTCACCGGCGTTGCGCACCAAGCTGAACTCGGTCTCGGCAATGCCGGGTGCCAGGTCGGTGACCCGCACACCGGTGCCCTGCAGGTCGCAGCGCAGGTTGTAGGAAAACTGCTGCACGAAGGCTTTGCTGGCACCGTACACGTGGCTGCCGGGATAGGGGTTGCCGGCGGCGGTGGAGCCGATGTTGATGATGGTTGCACCGCTGCCCCAGGCGATCAGCTTGGGCAGCACCGCGTGGGTGACGTTGACCAGCCCGGTGATGTTGGTGTCGATCATGGTGTGCAAATCGCTTAGCTCTACCGCCTGCGCCGGGCCCGGCGCCAGTGCCAGCCCGGCGTTGTTGACCAGCACCTGAATGCCGGAGAACGGCTCCGGCAGTTCATCGATAGCGCGCTGCACGGCGATGGCATCGCGTACGTCCAGTTGCAGCGGCAACACGCTGGTCAGCTCACTGAGGTCATCAGCCAACGCCTGCAGCCGCTCCAATCGGCGACCACAGAGAATCAGCGGCCAGCCCTGTCGCGCCAGACAGCGCGCGCTGGCGGCGCCAAACCCGGAGGTCGCGCCGGTAATCAATACTGCACCTTGCATGGGTAAATCCTGTTCTTAATGAGATCACTAGCCGCAGTGGAAAGCGTCGGCGAGGCCACCGGCGCGTCGACAACTGCTAGCGCCTCTCCTCACGAATAAAGGGTTCCCCCAACGCCCCGGGCTGGCTGCTGCTGTCGCGGCTAGCCACGGCAACCCAGATCATCACCCCGAGGGTGACGGCGTAGGGGGTCATAAATACGAAGTACTGCGGCAGGCGAATACCGGAGGCGGCCATCTGCGGAATCAGCGCCTCGATACAGCCAAACAGCACGGCGCCGGCCAGCGCCTTCCACGGCGACCAGCGGGCAAAAATCACCAGCGCCACGGCAATCCAGCCGCGACCGCCAACCATATCGGCGATCCACATCTTGGTGCTCAGCACCGAGATATAGGCACCGGCCAGACCGATCAGCATGGAGCCGGCGACGATGGCGGCGCAGCGATAACCCAGCACCGGAATACCGGCGGCATCGGCGGCCTGCGGGTTCTCGCCGACCGCGCGCATGCGCAAGCCCAGCACACTGCGATTGAGCACCAGCACCACCGCGAGGAAAATCAGCGGCGTGATGAATACCAGCGGGTTTTGCACAAACAGCTTGCCCACCACCGGCAGCTCGGAGAATGGCCACAGCGACACCGCCTTCAACCCGGCAACCGGCTTGTTGGTCCAATCCAGCAGCGTGCCGAGCAGCCCGGTCAGGCCCTGACAGAAGAACACCAACGCCAGGCCCGCGATCACCTGATTGATGCGCATCACCAGCACCATCAAGGCAAACAGCAGCGAGACAACCCCGGCTGCGCACATCGCCAGAATCAATGCCCATACCGTCGCGCCGCCGGTCATCAGCGAGGCGCCGATACCCGCCAGCGCGCCCACCAGCATCAAGCCTTCAGCCCCCAGCGCCAGCACCCCGGTACGCTCGATCACGATCAGCCCGAGGGCCGCCAGTGCGAAGGGCACAGCGAAGTCGGGAATGTTGCCAATCCAGCTTGCAATCATGTCCATCAGACCTGCCCTCCCTGAATGCGGCGAATCCGGTGACGGATAAAGAACTCCGACGACGCCACGCAAATCACCAGAATCGCCTGGATCAACTGCACCATCGAGAACGGAATCTGATAAAACACCTGCAGGCTGCGCCCGGCGACAAACAGGGTCGCCACCAGTACCGCGACAATGGTGGCGGCTATCGGCTGGTTACGCGCCAGGAAGGCGATCAGAATCCCGGAAAAACCATAACCGGCGTAGAAGGAATGGGTCAGCCGCCCTTCCTGCCCGGCAGTAATCATCAGCCCGGCCAGGCCAGCCAGCGCACCGGACAGCAGCACGGTACCGAGGATCACCCGCTTGACCGGCACGCCGACCGCACGCGCCACACCCGGACTACTGTCGACAAAGCGCAGGTACAGGCCAGCGCGCGAGATGCCGGTGAACCAGAGCACGAACAGCGCAACCACCAGCGCCAGCACCACCGCCAGGCTGACGCCATCGAACAGCTCGGGCAGGCGCTCGAAGACCTTGTACTGCGGCGAATACGGGAAGGAATCGCGCGGGTCCTTCCAGCTGCCGTAGACCAGATGCAGCAGGAAGTTGATCGCGATGTAGTTGAGCATCAGCGTGGAGATAATCTCGTTGACCTTCAGGTGCAGCTTGAGCAGCACCGGCGCCAGCGCCCAGAGCAGGCCGCAGGCCATGGCGCACACCATCATCAGCGGCAGGCGCAGTGACGGCGGCCCGATCTCGAACAGTGAAACGGCGGTCGCGCCAATCGCGCCCCAGATCATCTGGCCTTCCAGCCCGAGGTTCCAGAACCGCGCACGAAACGCCAGACAGCCCGCCAGACCGACCATGATCAGCGGCGCGGCCTGGAACAGCACCGCCCGCAGACTCTGGCTGTCGAACAGGGTGAGGATGACAAATTCATTCAGCAGCTCGCCGGCCGGCACCCCAGCGCTGACCAGAATCGCCGCCGAAATAAGCATGCCGACTACCAATGCCAGCGCGATGACCAGCGCCTGCCAGTACCAGGCCATCTGCTGGCGTACTTCCAGGGTGTAGCGGCGCGCCAGCAGCGGTTGAAAATTCGTTACATCAAACATGATTCACCATGGCCTGCCCGATTGCCTGGCGGTCTGCCGGTTGGGCAAACTCGCCGATGATACGTCCTGCCGACATCACGCCAATGCGGTCTGCCAGCGCCATCACTTCGTCCAGGTCTTCACTGATCAGCAGTACCGCAGCGCCCGCATCACGCGCGCTGCGCAGCCGCTCGTGCACCGCCAGCGTGGCGCGCACATCCAGCCCGCGGCTGGGGCTGTGCACGATGACCAGTTGCGGGGTGCGGGTAAACTCGCGGGCAATCACCAGCTTCTGCGCGTTGCCGCCCGACAGCAGCGCCGCTTTCTGTTGCAGCGAGCGCACGCCCTGCACATCGAACTCGGCAACCGCCGCAGCGGTGTCGGCGTCAATGCGTTTGCGGCGCAGGAACCAGAACGGCCCGTAACGACCACTGTGGATATCGCCCATCGCGAAGTTGTCGCTGATCGACAACGGCGCGGCGAGCGCCGAGCTGTAGCGGTCGGCGGGAATACAGGCGATGCCCAGTTCACGGCGACGGGCCGCGCTGAGGTTGCGTAAATCGCCTTCACCACTCAGCTCCATTTCGCCAGTTACCGGTTCCGGCAGGCCCATCAAGGCGCCGGCCAGCTCACTCTGACCGTTGCCGCCCACACCGGCGATACCGTAAATCTCGCCAGCTCGCAGGGTCAGGTTCACACCCCGCAGTACCGGCGCATCACCACTGGAGCACAGCTCGGTAACCGCTAGCCGTACCTCGCCCGCCTCTCGACTAGCCGGAATTTGCGGCGGTGTCGGTGCGTCACCCACGGTCAGTTTGACCAGCTCACCGACCGACACGGTCTGCGGCTTGAGGCTCGCCACCGTTGAGCCTGTGCGCATCACCGTCACCTGATCGGCGTAGCGCATCACATCATTCATCTTGTGCGTCACCAGGATGACGGCAGCGCCTTCCTGATGGGCGAAATTCTGGACCGTGGTCAGCAGGTTCTCTGCCTCCGCATCGGTCAACACCGCGGTGGGTTCATCGAGAATCAGGATGCGGGCGCCCGCCAGCAATACCTTGAGAATCTCGACCCGTTGCTGCTCGGCCACCGACAGTTGATCCACCCGTGCATGGGGCTCAATGCTGAACCCCAGGCTGGCGGCCATGGCCGTGATCTGATCGGCAACCTGCGCCAACCGCTGCCGGTAAGTACCGGTTTGCAGGTTACGCAGGCCGAGCAGAATGTTCTCTGCCACGGTGAAGGGTTTCACCAGTTTGAAGTGCTGGTGCACCATGCCGATGCCCTGGGCTGCGGCATCCAGCGGCCCATTCAGCCGCACGGCATTATCGTCAATGAACAGCGACCCGGTTTCCGGCGCATACAGCCCGGCGGCAATGTTCATCAGCGACGACTTGCCTGCGCCGTTCTCGCCCAGCAGGGCATGCACTTCGCCCCACCGAGCGGTAAAGGACGCCTCGGACAGTGCCTTGAAGCCATCAAAGGACTTGCTGACGCTGTCCAGCCGGATCGCGTTCTGGTTACTCATTGCTGGGTAATCACTCCCTTGACGAACCAGTCCATGGACCACAGTTCGGCGTCGGTCAGAGCATCGCCTTCTGCCGCCTTGACGTTGCCGTCACGGTCAGCAATCGGGCCGGCGTAGATCAGCTTCTCGCCGTTCAGCAGCTCCTCACGGGCAGCCATGATCTTGGCTTTCTCTTCATCATCGATACCCTTGCCGCAGCAAGCGACATCGGTACCGCCCTGCTCCATCGACAGCAGAGCACCGTGCTCAGCCGGAACCCAGTTGCCAGCCATGATCTTCTTCAGCTCAGGTGCCAGGAAGCGATCCCAGACCCAGACCGAGGAGCACACGGTGGCTTCAGGGGCGAACTCGCTCATGTCACGGTGGTGACCGGTGCCGTGTACGCCCCGTTCCTGGGCAACGATCTGCGGGGTCGGGCTGTCTACGTGCTGGCCGATGACGTCAGCGCCCTGGTCGATCAGTGCTGTTGCTGCAGCGCGCTCCTTGACCGGGTCGTTCCACGCGCCGGTGTAGATCACGGTGACGGTGGCATCCGGGTTCATCTGCTGCGCGCCCATGGCGAAGGCGTTAACAGTCCAGTTGACCTGGCCGAAGGGGTTGGCGGCAACAAAGCCCAGCTTGCCGGTTTCAGACGCAGCGCCGGCAGCCATGCCGCACAGGTACTGGCTCTCGTAGGTACGACCGTAGAAGGATTCCAGGTTGTGCGAGTTGGTGGTGCCGGAGCCGTTCAGGAAGGCCACTTCCGGGTACTTGTCGGCCAGTTCCTTGAAGGTGTCGGAGTAACCGAAGGCGGTGCCGATGATGATGTTGGCGCCACGCTGAATCAGCCGCTCAACGGTCGGTTTGATCGCCGAGGCAGTCTCCGGGACGCTTTCCACGTACTGAATTTTCTGACCAATCTCACCTTCCAGACGCTGACGCGCCTCATCGAAAGCCTGAGTCCAGCCGCCGTCGTTGCGCGGGCTGATGTAGAGCATGGCGATCTTCGCCGGGCCGTCCAGGGTGAAGCCTTCATCGGCGGCCGAAGCCAGGGTCGGCAGGCCGCAGGCGGCCAGGGCGCACGCGGCGCCCGCAATCAATTTTTTCATTGCCAAAGTCCTTCTTGCGATCAGAGGTGAGCTACAGCATGTGGTTGATTCGGAATACGTTGCCTTCCGGGTCCATCAGCACCGCCTGGTACCAGTTGTAATAGGTGGTATAGGGCGGCTTGATCAGGGTGGCGCCAGCCTCGACCGCAACTGGCACCATACGGTCAACGTCGTCAGGGCTGTCGACGTCGATATTGAGCAGAAACTTGCAGCCAGCCGTGTCGGAGTGCTCGGCCAGATGCAGCAGTTCGTAGGCATCCGGCGCGTTGAAACCGATGCAGCAGGTGCCGGCATCCAGGCCGACAAAGATGGGCGAGCGAATCGACTCCACTTCCGGGAAATCGAACACCCGCTGGTAAAACCCGCTGAGCGCCTCGATATCGCGGGCGAATACATTGACGTAGGAGAGTTTGCTCATATCAGGCCACCTTGCTTCCGCCGAAGGTCGTCTGCCGGACGAACTTGGATTTGAGGTGGTCGCCCGAGGAGACCGGCGCGTAGAGCGGCTTCTCGCCATCGGCCAGGCAGCTCGGCAGACACTCGACCATGACGTCGTAGTTGGGCTGATGGAAGAACACCAGCGACTGGCGCTGCTGATCACCGGCCGCATCTTCCGGCGGATTGACCACACGGTGCAGGGTCGAAATCCACTGGTCGTTGGTCCACTGCATCATCAGGTCACCGATGTTGACCACAAAGCCGTCTTCCACAAAGGGCACATCGACCCACTCGCCATCGCGGTTGCAAACCTGTAGGCCGCCCTGGGCACCGTCGGGTTTGACGATGGTCAGGCTGCCGTAGTCGGTGTGCGCACCGGCGCGCAGCTGGCCTTCCTCGATACCCTCTTTCAGGTGCGGATAACGCAGGCTGCGGAACATGCTGATGTGCTTGTCGATCTTGTCGTCGAAGAAGGTTTCCGGCAGCTCCAACGCCAGCGCAAAGATACGCATCAGCGAACGGGCCAGATCACCCATCGCCGCAAAGTACTCGGCGTAGGCCTCCTGAAAACCGGGCAGCGCCGGCGGCCAAACGTTCGGCGCAAAGTGCGGGCCGGCCATGTCTTCGGAGTAGTAGGGCTCGGCCGGCACATCGGTCGGGCCAATAGAGAAGGATTCCTTGAGGTCGCCCGGCGCGGCTTCTTCCATCGAATAGGACAGGCTTTCTTCAGCAACCGCGCTGTACCCACGGACCATGTCCGGACGCGGACGATCCGCCTTGCGCTTGTCTGCCATGGGCAGGTCAAAGAACTGTGAAGTCAGGGCATACACCCGTTCGATCAATTCCTTGGGAATCTGGTGCTCGGTAATGACCAGAAATCCGATATCGCGACAAGCCTGATTGACCGCTTTGGCCACCTCAGCCTTACCTTCGGCCGTCCCGCCGAAATAGGGTCCAAGATCGATGATGGGAACGTATTGAAGCGTCATACAACCGTTTCCTCCAAGTGGAGCTCAACGAGAGCGCTGAGCAGAAGAAGCAGCACGCGAACCCGGTTCGGCGCGCCATTTTCCAATCAGAGGAGACGTTTGCAGCAACTATGCCAAAAAGTGTTTTTACTTAAAAAACAGCGATATAACGAAAAAAGACCGCTTAAATTGGAACAAACGGTCCGATTCAGAGCACTCGGTTTGTGCGTTTAGCCCAAAAAGGGGGCGAGGATATTGATGCAGATCAAGAACGCGGAGCGATGCCCTGCAGCACCAGCGCCTTGAGATTGGTCAGCGTCTCGGCAAAGAAGGCCGGATCTTCCAGAGTGCGGCCGGCGACCGCCTCTACCTGAGTGCGAAAATCTGCGTAATGCTGAGTCATGGCCCAGAGTGAAAAGATCAGGTGGTGCGGCTCGATGGGCGCGAGCTTGCCCGCCTCGATCCAGGCGTTGATCACGCTAACCTTGGACTCGACGATATCACGCAAGGAGCCCTGCAGTTCACCCAGCAGCAGTGGCGCGCCCTGAATGACCTCCAGACAGAACAGCCGCGACTCGGCCGGATGGTCACGCGACAGTTCCAGCTTCACGCGCAGGTAATCGCCAATGGCCTCGGCCGGGTCCTGCTCGACGCTAAAGGCCTTGAGCGGACGGAGCCAGACATCCATCAGCTGACGCAGCACATTAACGTACAGGTCTTCTTTGGAGGCGAAGTAGTACAGCAGGTTGGTCTTGGACACGTCCGCCTGGCTGGCCACCTGATCGAGACTGGTGCCGTGCAGTCCATAACGGGAAAACACGTCCAGCGCCGCCTCCATGATGGCGCTGCGCTTACTCTCCATCTGCCGCTTGCGGCGGTTCAGCGTAGCCTCGCTGGGCACCCGGCTGCGCGCCTTGGGCTTTTTGGCAGGAACGGCAGGACGCTGGATCTGTTTACTCACGGAGAGGTCGGCCTCGTAGTCGATTGGGCGCATTCTAACCTCCACCGTAGCGGGAAACTCAAGCCCCAAAATGGGCACCGATGCAGCACCTGATGCACAAACCAAGTGCTCTAATTCGGACTAAATGGTCTAACTTAAACCATCCAAACCACCCAACCTGTTGATTTAGATCAATAAAAAAAACATGGCCTGGATTGTGCTTTTTCCAGCTCAGCGGCCGGCTGTGTACGCCGACCTTCTGAACACATGGAATACGGAGTGCAACCCAATGAATGTAGGCATCTTCATCCCCATCGGTAACAACGGCTGGCTGATCTCCAAGAATGCGCCGCAGTACATGCCGACCTTTGACCTGAACAAGACCATCGTGCAGCGCGCCGAGCACTACGGCTTCGAATTTGCGCTGTCGATGATCAAGCTGCGCGGCTTTGGCGGCGAGACCGAATTCTGGGAACACAACCTCGAATCCTTCACCCTGATGGCCGGTCTGGCCGCCGTCACCGAGCGCATCCAGCTGTTCGCCAC
>DBHE01000156.1:0-3329 GCA_002296055.1 Pseudomonadaceae bacterium UBA836 | reverse complement strand
TCGATCTCCAACGGCCGCTTCGGCGTCAACCTGGTGACCGGCTGGCAGAAGCCGGAATACAGCCAGATGGGCCTGTGGCCCGGCGATGAATTTTTCTCCAGCCGTTATGACTACCTGGGCGAGTACGCCACCGTGCTGCGCGATCTGTGGAACACCGGTCGCAGCGACTTCAAGGGCGAGCACTTCCAGATGGACGACTGCCGCGTCAGCCCCAAACCCCAGGCCGACATGAAAGTGATCTGCGCCGGTCAGAGCGAAGCCGGCATGGCCTTTACCGCCAAGTACGCCGACTACAACTTCTGCTTCGGCAAAGGCGTGAACACCCCGACCGCCTTTGCCCCAACCGTCGAGCGCCTGGTCAAGGCCACCGAAGAAAGCGGCCGTGACGTGACCTCCTGCGCGCTGTTCATGGTGATCGCCGATGAAACCGACGAAGCCGCCCGCGCCCGCTGGGAGCACTACAAAGACGGCGCCGATCAGGAAGCCATTGCCTGGCTGGGCGAGCAAGGCGCCGCCGACACCAAATCCAAGGGCGACACCAACATCCGCCAGATGGCCGACCCGACCTCTGCGGTGAACATCAACATGGGCACCCTGGTTGGCTCCTACGAGAACGTCGCGCGCATGCTCGACGAAGTCGCCACCGTACCCGGCAACAGCGGCGTGATGCTGACCTTCGACGACTTTGTCAAAGGCATCGAAGATTTCGGCACCAAGATCCAGCCACTGATGAAGAGCCGCCAACACGTCACTGACATGCTGGAGAGCGCGTAATGAACAGCCTGACCAAACCGGTTGTCGGTCACGCGCCGGTACGCAACAACCCGACCGACGTCATCCTGCCCGCGCGCCCCGAGTCGCTGGCGATGAACAGCGGCGAGACCGCGCTGATCGTGGTCGACATGCAGAACGCCTATTCCACCAAGGGCGGCTATCTGGATCTGGCGGGCTTTGATGTCTCCAGCACCGGGCCGGTGATCGAGCAGATCGCCCGCGCCATTGAAGCAGCGCGCGCCGCCGGCGTGCAGGTGATCTTCTTCCAGAACGGCTGGGACAGCGAGTACGCCGAAGCCGGCGGCCCCGGCTCGCCGAACTGGCACAAGTCGAACGCGCTGAAGACCATGCGCAAGAACCCGGAGCTGCAGGGCAAGCTGCTGGCCAAGGGCACCTGGGACTACGACCTGGTCGACGCCCTGCAACCGCAGCCGGGCGACCTTGTGGTGCCAAAACCGCGCTACAGCGGCTTCTTCAACACCGCCTTTGACAGCCTGCTGCGCGCCCGCGGCATCCGCAATCTGGTGTTTACCGGCATCGCCACCAACGTCTGCGTGGAATCCACCCTACGCGACGGTTTCTTCCTCGAATACTTCGGCGTGGTACTCGCCGACGCAACCCATCAGGCCGGCCCGGAATTCGTCCAGCAGGCCTCGCTGTACAACATCGAAACCTTCTTTGGCTGGGTCAGCACTGTCGATGACTTTTGCTCGGCCCTGACCACGTCCGCTACTCAAGGAGCATCCGCATGAGCAAGAAAACCATCCTCCCCGCCGGCACCGGCAAACCACTGGCCCCCTACGTTCCGGGCTCTATGGCCGATGGCATTGTCTACGTCTCCGGCACCCTGCCCTTCGACAAGGACAACAACGTGGTACACGTTGGCGATGCCGCCGCGCAAACCCGCCACGTACTGGAAACCATCAAGGGTGTGGTCGAGGAAGCTGGCGGCACCATGGATGACGTCACCTTCAACATGATCATGCTGCGCGACTGGAGCGATTACGCCGCCATCAACACCGTCTACGCCGAGTACTTCCCGGGCGAAAAGCCGGCGCGTTATTGCATCCAGTGCGGCCTGGTGAAACCGGACGCGCTGATCGAAATCGCCAGCATCGCCCACGTCGGCTGAGGCCACGGCCGTGATGCATATCGAAATCCACGGCCGGCGTGATGCCGACGCCCCGACGCTGGTATTCAGCTCGGGGCTCGGCGGCGCGGCGCACTTCTGGATGCCGCAACTGGACGCACTGACCAGCGACTATCGCGTGGTGCTGTACGACCAACTCGGCACCGGCAAGAGCCCCGCTGCCCTGCCCGCCGACTACAGCATCGACGCCATGGCTAGCGAGCTGCGCACACTGCTCGCCAGCCACGGCATCGGCGACTATCACCTGATCGGTCATGCCCTCGGTGGTCTGGTCGGTCTGGCACTGGCCATGCAGCAAGCACCGGGGCTGCGCAGCCTGACGCTGATGAATGCCTGGTCGCGGGTCAGCCCGCACACCGCGCGCTGCTTCTCGGTACGCAAGCAGTTGCTGGCCGGCAGCGGCCCGGCGGCCTACGTCGAAGCGCAGGCGCTGTTTCTTTACCCGCCGGACTGGATCGCCGCCAACATCGCGCAGCTGGAAGCGGATGACCGCAAGCACGTCGCCGGCTTTCCGCCGACCGACAATCTGCTGCGCCGCATTGCCGCCCTGCAGGCGTTTGCACCGGATGCACAGGCGCTGGCCAACATCCGTCAGCCAACGCTGCTGATCGCCAACCGAGACGACATGCTGGTGCCCTGGCAGTGCTCACAAGAGCTCGCCGAACAGCTGCCGAACGCCCGGCTGCAATGCTTCGACTACGGCGGCCACGCCTCCAGCGTGACCTGCCCGGACACCATCAATACGACGCTCAAGCGCTTTCTTGCCAGCGTCATTCACGACACCGAATACGCCGCCTGAGTGAGGGCAACCATGTACGAAGAACCACTGGATCAAAGCGCCTTGGCGCAACTGTTTACCGAGGCCCGCAGCCACAACGGCTGGCTGGATCAGCCGGTGCCGGACAGCCTGCTGGAAGCTATCTACAACCTGACCAAGATGGGCCCGACCTCGGCCAACTGCAGCCCGGCACGCTTTGTGTTCGTGCGCACCCGTCAGGGCAAGGAGCTGCTCAAGCCCTGCCTGTCATCCGGCAATCTGGAAAAAACCATGAGCGCGCCGGTCACCGTGATCGTCGCCTATGACTCGCGCTTCTACGACGCGCTGCCCGAACTTTTCCCGCATGCCGACGCACGCAGCTGGTTCACCGGCAGCCCGGAAATGATTTACGAAACCGCGTTTCGTAACAGCTCGATGCAGGCGGCCTACTTCATCATGGCCGCCCGCAGCCTGGGGCTGGACACCGGGCCGATGTCCGGCTTTGACCCCAAGGCGCTGGACGCCGCGTTTTTCAGCGACAGCCATTGGAAGTCCAACCTGTTGATCAACCTCGGTTACGGCGACAGCAGCAAGGTGTTTGATCGTCTGCCGCGTCTGGCCTACTCCAAGGCCTGCATTCTTACCTGA
>DBHE01000087.1 GCA_002296055.1 Pseudomonadaceae bacterium UBA836 | reverse complement strand
TACAGGCCATGCTCCGAAATGGCACACCTTTTGCTCACTTGTAATGCAACCGAGCAGCGGCCCCGCCGCTGGACGTAATATAAAGGCGCCAGACCTGCTGTCTGGCAAACGATTCCTTTTGGAGGAAACCATGTCGAAAGCGATGCAACTGATCAACGAGCATGACGTGAAGTGGGTAGACCTGCGCTTCACCGACACCAAGGGCAAGCAGCAGCACGTCACCATGCCCGCCCGTGACGTCAACGAGGACTTCTTCGAAGACGGCAAAATGTTCGACGGCTCCTCCATTGCCGGCTGGAAAGGCATTGAAGCTTCCGACATGATCCTTCTGCCCGATGACAGCACCGCCGTTCTGGACCCCTTCACCGAAGAGCCGACCCTGATCCTGGTGTGCGACATCATCGAGCCGTCCACCATGCAAGGCTACGAGCGCGATCCGCGCGGCATCGCCAAGCGCGCCGAGGAATACCTGAAGTCCACCGGTATCGGTGACACCGTATTCGTTGGTCCGGAGCCGGAATTCTTCGTATTCGACGAAGTGAAATTCAAGTCCGACATCTCCGGTTCCATGTTCAAGATCTTCTCCGAGCAGGCTTCCTGGAACACCGATGGCGACTTCGAGACTGGCAACAAAGGCCACCGTCCGGGCGTCAAGGGCGGCTACTTCCCGGTTCCGCCGGTCGATCACGACCACGAAATCCGTACTGCCATGTGTAACGCCATGGAAGAAATGGGCCTGACCATCGAAGTTCACCACCACGAAGTGGCAACTGCCGGTCAGAACGAAATCGGCGTGCTGTTCAACACCCTGGTGAAGAAGGCCGACGAAGTACAAACCCTGAAGTACTGCGTACACAACGTTGCTGACGCGTTCGGCAAGACCGCTACCTTCATGCCGAAGCCGCTGTACGGCGACAACGGTTCTGGTATGCACGTTCACATGTCCATCGCCAAAGACGGCAACAACACCTTTGCTGGCGAAGGCTACTCCGGCCTGTCTGACACCGCTCTGTACTTCATCGGCGGTATCATCAAGCACGGTAAGGCGCTGAACGCGTTCACCAACCCGTCTACCAACTCCTACAAGCGTCTGGTTCCGGGCTTCGAAGCACCGGTCATGCTGGCCTACTCCGCCCGCAACCGCTCTGCCTCGATCCGTATTCCGTACGTTTCCAGCCCAAAAGCACGCCGCATCGAAGCTCGCTTCCCTGACCCGGCTGCCAACCCCTACCTGTGCTTCGCAGCACTGCTGATGGCGGGCCTGGACGGTATCCAGAACAAGATCCACCCTGGCGATGCAGCCGACAAGAACCTGTACGATCTGCCGCCGGAAGAGTCCGCACAGATCCCGCAGGTTTGCGGCAGCCTGAAGGAAGCACTGGAGTCCCTGGACGCCGGTCGCGAGTTCCTGACCAAGGGCGACGTGTTCACCAACGAATTCATCGACGCTTACATCGAGCTCAAGAGCGCCGAAGAAATCAAGGTTCGCACCTTCGTTCACCCGCTGGAATACGACCTGTACTACAGCGTCTGATTCTGCTGCGGTTGCAACACCCAAAAAGGGCGCCCACTCGGGCGCCCTTTTTTTACGCCTGTCGCCAGCATCACACCGGCAGTTGCCAGCATCGGCATACGGTGCCAGCATGAAGACTCGTCTCAAGGAGAGCACCATCATGTCGCGCACCCTACTCGCCGCCCTGTGCAGCGCCCTGCTCTGCACCACGCCCGCCTGGGCCGATGTGTACACATGGACAGACGCCAACGGCAACACCGTTTATTCCGACAAGCCTAACCCCAACGCCAAACGCATTGAGGTCAGCACGCCCAACAGCATGGAAGCGCCCAAGCCGATTCCCGCTTATGAGAGCAGCAGCGCCAGCAGTAGCAGCAATGCCGGCTCAGGCAATAGCGTCACACCCACCGGCAGCTACCGCCGACTGGAAATCACCAGCCCGGCCAACGATACCGCCGTACGCGCCAACGATGGCAATGTCATCCTCACCGTCGCGCTTGACCCACCACTGCGCAGCGGCCATCTGCTGCGCGCGCGCATTGACGGCGAATTGAGCGAACAGGCGCTACCCGGCGCCGGCCAGGCCGAAGCCAACCTGACCCTCACCAACCTGGATCGCGGCTCCCATCTGGTCGAAGCTGTCGTCACCAGCAGCAAGGGCGAGCAGGTCAGCGCCAGCACAGGTATCACCCTGCACGTGCAGCGCACCTCGCTGAACCAGCCTGGCCGCGTGGGCGCAGCCAACCAGGCACCCACCGCGCCCGCTGCGCCAGCCGCGCCCAACGTACCCCGCCCGCCAGCCAGCACCCCCTGAGCTGCTACAGCCCGGCGCGTCGGGCTGCCCTTTCGCACCATTACGGTGCATACTGCCCATCAGGCGCACCGCCTTGCGCACCATAGCCATGCGCGGCTGTCATGCCCTGACCGAGCAACGCACCATATCCCGACTGCAGCCAGCAGCGCTTGAGCCCCATAGTACGGGGCCTGCATCCCCAACAGGCGCGACAAACGGCAAGCCGTCACAGAAACGGGCAATTGTTTGCCAGGGACCGGGACAGCGCGCCCTGAATTGGATCGCTTCTTGCATTTCCCTGTGCAAACCACGGATACCGCTATGCTGCCCGATCGATTTTTACGCCAGATTCTCGACAACCTGACCACCGCCGTCCTGCTGCTGGACGGCGAGCTGCGCCTGAGTTTTATGAACCCGGCGGCGGAAATGCTGCTGGCAGTCAGCGGTCAGCGGGTCTATCAGCAGCCGGTCGCAGACCTGTTCACCGACACCGCCGCTGCGCTGGAATCACTGCACAACGCCGTCGAGCAGGGCCACCCCTTTACCAAGCGCGAAGCCCAGCTGACCCTGAGCAACGGCCAAAGCCTGATGGTCGATTATTCGGTAACGCCGATCATCGCCGCCAATCGCAACTGGCTGCTGATTGAGCTGTATCCGCGTGACCGCCTGCTGCGCATCACCAAGGAAGAGGCCCAGCTGTCCAAACAGGAAGTGACCAAGGTACTGGTACGTGGCCTGGCGCACGAGATCAAGAACCCGCTAGGCGGCATTCGCGGCGCAGCGCAGTTGCTGTCGCGCGAGCTGCCCGATGAGGCGCTGAAGGACTACACCGACGTCATCATCGAAGAGGCCGACCGGCTGCGTAATCTAGTCGACAGCATGCTCGGCCCCTATCGACCGCCAGCCCTGCGCGCCATCAATGTGCACGAAATCACCGAGCGCGTCTGCAGCCTGATTGAGGCCGAAACCCAAGGCGCGCTGCGCATCCGCCGCGACTACGACCCCAGCATCCCCGAGGTGCAGGCCGACCGCGAACAGCTGATTCAAGCGCTACTCAACATCGTGCGCAACGCCATGCAGGCACTGGCCTCCGCCGGCCCACTGGAGCAAGGCGAGATCACCCTGCGCACTCGTACGCTGCGCCAATTCACCATCGGTCAGACGCGCTATCGACTGGTCTGCCGCGTCGAGGTGATCGACAACGGCCCGGGCATTCCCGCCGACATCGTCGAAAGCATCTTTTACCCCATGGTCAGTGGCCGTGCCGATGGCACCGGACTTGGCCTGTCCATCACGCAGAACATCATCAGCCAGCATCAGGGCCTGATCGAATGCGACAGCGAACCCGGACAAACCATATTTACCCTGTTCCTGCCATTGGAACTGGACGGGAGCGACTGAGCATGCCCCCTATTGCCTGTAGTGCGCCCGCCGCGCGCCACCCTGACAACCTGCCTACACCTTCAGGCACACCCGCCTGCCGGTAGTACCGGAACTGGAGACCCGTTTTATGACCCGCTCACAGAATCGCGCCGAAAACGTCTGGATCGTCGACGACGACCGCTCCATCCGCTGGGTATTGGAAAAGGCCCTGCAACAGGAAGGTATGGAACCGGTCGCCTTCGACAGCGCAGACGCCGCACTCGCGCGCCTGCAGCGCCAACACCCGGACGTGCTGATCAGTGACATCCGCATGCCCGGCACCAGCGGCCTGGAGCTGCTGGCCACCGTGCGCGAGCGCTACCCGCGCCTGCCGGTCATCATCATGACCGCCCACTCGGACCTCGACAGCGCGGTTGCCTCCTATCAGGGTGGCGCCTTTGAGTACCTGCCCAAACCCTTTGACGTGGACGAGGCCGTTGCCCTGGTGCGCCGCGCCCTGGCACACACCCATGAGCAAGACGCCCAGGACGAGGAAACCCTGCAGACCCGCACTCCCGAGATCATCGGTGAAGCGCCGGCCATGCAGGAAGTGTTTCGCGCCATTGGCCGCCTGTCGCACTCAAACATCACCGTACTGATCAATGGCGAGTCCGGTACCGGTAAGGAGCTGGTTGCCCACGCCCTGCACCGCCACAGCCCGCGCGCGCGCAACCCCTTCATCGCGCTTAACATGGCCGCGATCCCGAAGGACCTGATGGAATCCGAGCTGTTCGGCCACGAAAAGGGCGCCTTTACCGGCGCCGCCGTACAGCGCCGCGGCCGCTTTGAACAGGCTGACGGCGGCACGCTGTTTCTCGACGAGATCGGTGACATGCCAGCCGAAACCCAGACGCGCCTGCTGCGCGTACTGGCCGATGGCGAGTTCTACCGGGTTGGCGGCCACACGCCGATCAAAGTGGACGTGCGCATTATCGCCGCCACCCACCAGAACCTCGAAGGCCTGGTCCAGGCCGGCAAATTTCGTGAGGACTTGTTCCACCGTTTAAACGTCATCCGTATCCATATCCCCAAGCTCTCGGAACGGCGCGAAGACATTCCGGCGCTAGCCCAGCACTTCCTTGCCCGCGCCGCGCAAGAGCTGGCGGTAGAACCCAAGGTGCTCAAGCCGCAAACCCAGGACTACCTGCGCAACCTGCCCTGGCCGGGCAACGTGCGCCAGCTGGAAAACACCTGCCGCTGGATCACCGTGATGGCGTCCAGCCGCGAGGTGCTGATTGAAGACCTGCCCCCGGAAATGCTCACCCAGCACCAGGACAGTGCGCCAGATGGCCACTGGGAACACGGATTGCGCACCTGGGCAGACCAGGAACTGGCCCGTGGCGTCACCAACCTGCTGGATATTGCAGTACCGTCATTCGAGCGCATCATGATCGAAACCGCCCTCAAGCACACCGCCGGCAGACGCCGCGATGCCGCGCAGTTACTGGGCTGGGGCCGCAATACGCTGACCCGCAAGATCAAGGAACTGGACATGAATGTGGACGGTTCAGACGACGACGAAAGCGAATAAAACGCACCCACCACAAAGCTGGCACGCTTGATGCTTTAACTACTGTGGGTGTATTTGGGGTGACCTCGGTTCAGGCAGGCTGGGGTCGCCTTTTTTTATGCCTGCGATAAAAGCAGCGGCAAGCTGCAAGCTGCAAGCCCCCTGGCTGAAGGCTGAACGCTTTAGGCTGGAAGCCGGAATCTTCAGCTGAAGCCACCCAAGGAGTGGGCCGTATCTTGGGCGCTTGCACGCCACCCAACCACCCACGCCACTCCAACCCTTCCAGCCTCAGGCCTTCAGCCTTGAGCCTCTCCAACCAAACACCAACGCTCGCGACACCACGGACTGCCTCTAGCTTGCGGCTTGCGGCTTGCGGCTTGCGGCTTGCGGCGAGTAGCCTACCCGCTATTTCCGTCACGTAGCCGCCAACCATGTTCCATATCGCCCTGCTAGAACCCGAAATTCCGCCCAACACCGGCAATATCATTCGCCTGTGCGCCAACACCGGCTGCCAGTTGCACCTGATCGAGCCGCTGGGTTTTGAGCTGGACGACAAGCGCCTGCGCCGGGCGGGGCTGGATTATCATGAGTTTGCGGCGGTTACAACGTATCCCAACCTCGATGCCTGTCTGCACGCGGTAGAGCCCAATCGCGTCTTTGCCTTGAGCACCAAGGGCACACAGAACTTTAGCGAGGTGCAATTCGCTGCCGGCGACCTGTTTCTGTTCGGTCCAGAGAGTCGCGGCCTACCGGTTGAGGTGCGTGAGGCGTTGCCCGCGGACCAAGTGCTGCGCATTCCGATGCGCCCTGACAGCCGCAGCCTGAATCTCTCTAATAGCGCCGCCATCTTGATCTACGAAGCCTGGCGCCAGCAGGGGTACAACGGGGCGCTCTAAGCTGCTGTTGCTATTGCACACCCCAGCCACACCTTCGTCATTCCCGCGTAGGCGGGAATCCAAGCGGCGCTCGCTCCCCTACGAAGCCAAGGCGCTCGAATGGCCGATGGTGATCGGTTACGCCCTCACGTGCTGGGTTCCCGCCTGCGCGGGAATGACGAGTACGGAGGTTGCTACTCTGGAGAAGCGTAAAAAGCCCGCGCGATTCAACACCGCGCGGGCTTTTCTTGCAGCTTGTGGCTTCTCGCCAGGGCCAGCCTTCGGCTGGCCTTAGCGGGTCTTGACGACCACCTTGCCGACCGCTTTGCGCGAGCTGAGGATGTCCAGCGCGGCTTCGTACTCGTTCAGCTCGAAGGTCTGGGAGACCAGCGGCTTGAGTTTGCCTTCGCTGTGCCAGGCAAACAGCTGCTGGAAGTTCTCCAGGTTGGCCTGCGGCTCGCGGGCGGCAAAGGCACCCCAGAATACGCCGACGATGGACGAGCCTTTGAGCAGCGCCAGGTTGATCGGGAATTCGGGAATACGGCCGCTGGCAAAGCCAACTACCAGCAGACGGCCTTTCCAGTTGATGCTGCGCACCGCCTGGTCAAACAGATCGCCACCGACCGGATCATAGATCACGTCGGCGCCCTGGCCGTTGGTCAGCTCCTTGACCGCATCCTTCAGGCTGACTTCGCTGTAGTTGATCAGCTCGTCGGCACCGGCGGCCTTGGCTACTTCCAGCTTCTCGGCACTGGAGGCGGCAGCAATCACGCGAGCACCCATGGCCTTGCCGATTTCAACCGCAGCCAGACCCACGCCGCCGGAGGCGCCCAGTACCAGCAGGGTTTCGCCCGGCTTGAGTTCGCCACGCTGCTTGAGTGCGTGCATGGAGGTGCCGTAGGTCATGCTGAAGCCGGCAGCCGTGACATAGTCCATGTCATCGGGCATCGGCAGCACGCGCATAGCATCGGTAGCAACCTTTTCAGCAAAGCTGCCGAAGCCGGTCAGGCCCATGACGCGATCGCCCACTTTCAGATGCTTGACGCTCTCGCCCACACTGGCAACCACGCCAGCGGCTTCACCACCCGGCGAAAACGGGAATGGCGGCTTGACCTGGTACTTGCCTTCGATAATCAGGGTATCGGGGAAGTTGACGCCAGCGGCGTGAATGTCGATAACGACTTCGTTTTTCTTGGCAACCGGATCGGTCGTCTCTTCCAGTACCAGACTGCTGGCCGGACCGTAAGCCTTGCACAGAACCGCTTTCATTTTTCTCTCCCAGGTGTGCGTGAAGGAAACGCTGATTGGGGCCAGTCTAGTCGCTCCACCGGGCTGCCGGTCAACGACCATGGTTTGAGCTGATAGCTACGCATAACATGGGCGCTTGCGCTGCAGGCCACGCACCCATCGGTGCACGCATCCACATTTGGCGCCAGCCAGCGCCTCGGCTATGCTGTGCCGGTATCCAAGGAGCCCCTCTGCCATGCACCTCAAAGCCCTGACAACCGCCCTGCTGCTAAGCGCCTTGCTGCCCGCGGCCCACGCCGAAGAAGAGGAAGCCCCGCCGCCACAGGCCCAATACGTCGAGCTCAAGCCGTCTTTTGTCGGCACCCTTGGCAGCGGACCGCGTATCCAGTATCTCAAGGCCGATGTGGCCCTGCGTACCGATGATCCGGCGGCGGTCGAGCAGCTGACCTACCACGACC
This sequence comes from Pseudomonadaceae bacterium UBA836, assembly GCA_002296055.1. GTDB lineage: Bacteria > Pseudomonadota > Gammaproteobacteria > Pseudomonadales > Pseudomonadaceae > Halopseudomonas. The sequence goes on along the minus strand of DBHE01000087.1, from coordinate 1,420 downwards.
CGCTGATTCGCAATGCCCTGGTGTTTCTGTTCAGTGCACAGCTGCCGGAAAACCTGAGCACGCTGGAGGGCAAGGAGACCCTGCGTGCCGACGCGCTGGCCGCCGTGCAGCAGGTATTGGAAGAGGAAGCGGGTGATCCGCTGGTTGACGACCTGCTGTTTACCAACCTGATCGTGCAGTAAGCGGCGGGCGCTGGGCGCGCCCGCCTGGCAGCTCAGGCCGACTGGCCCATATAGTCGGCCACAAAGCGATCAAAACTGACCGTATCCGCCCCTTCCAACGCCGCCTGATCGGCCAGCGAGCTGGCCGCTTCATCGGCCATGGCCGCCTGCACGGCAGGGTCGAGCGGGCGCTCTCGGAAATAACGGTCATGCGCCTGCGACTGGGCCAGAGCAAAGCGGAAGAAGCTGTTGTCGTGCTCGGCAATCGCTGCCAGTACCCGCGCCGACGGCGTCAGGCTGGCGTCGCGCAGCTTGGCGCGCTGCTGCTCCAGGCTAGTGACGCAAGGGTTACCACCCTTGACCTGATCCAGCAGTGCGGCGCAGCCGGCAATCTCGTCCAGCAGCGCTTCACCCCAAGAGACCAGCGTACGTTCGCTACCACCGTCATTGAGCAGCAGGCCGGGCTCGCGGCCGCGCTTGACGGTCAGGTTGAAGTTACTGGCTGCCTGCTCGCACTCGCTGTCACTCAAATCCGGGCTGTCGTTCAGCGCACAGAACAGCAGGAAGGCATCCAGGAAGTAGGCGGTCGCAGGCTCAATGCCCATTGGCACAAACGGATCGATGTCCAGACAGCGCACTTCGATGTACTCGACGCCGCGCTCGCGCAGCGCATGCACCGGCTTCTCGCCGCTGTTGGTGACACGCTTGGGGCGGATCGGGCTGTAGAACTCGTTCTCGATCTGCAGCAAGTTGGTGTTGAGCTGCTGCCACTCGCCTTTGGCGTCGTGCGTACCCAGCTGCGCGTAGGGCTCGTAGGGCAGGCTGATGGCGTTCAGCATGCTGGCAATGTAGTTATCCAGGCTGTTGTAGCAGATGTTCAGCCCTGACTGCGCGTTGTTGTTGTAGCCCAGGTCACTCATGCGCAGGCTGGTCGCCCAGGGCAGATACAGGCTGCGCTCGCCCAGCGGCTCCAAGCGATGATCACGGCCCTGCAAAAAGCTCGCGCAGACCGCCGGCGAGGCGCCAAACAGGTACATCAGCAACCAGGCATAGCGGCGGAAGTTGCGAATCAGCGCAAAGTAGCGCGCCGACTGGTTGTCCTGTGCACTCTGCTGCCCACCCTCTTGCTCTTGCAGCAACTGCCACAGCCCCGGCGGCAGGGAGAAGTTGTAGTGAATACCGGCAATGCACTGCATGGCCTTGCCGTAGCGCACCGCCAGGCCGCGCCGGTAGACGTTCTTCAGGGTGCCGATATTGGA
>DBHE01000093.1:610-5439 GCA_002296055.1 Pseudomonadaceae bacterium UBA836 | reverse complement strand
GCTCCTTGATTGGCGGCTTTACAGACTGCAACAGGTGGGTGAACGAGACGTCAACAGGCCCTAGCCCCCCAATGCTGCGGAAAAAGCCGATCTCCTGCGCAGCCCCCTGTGCGGGCGCGTATCATTCCCTGACACGGACACATAAATGAAGATTGTATCCTTCAACATCAACGGCTTGCGGGCCAGACCTCACCAACTGAAAGAGCTTGTGGATCGCCACGCGCCAGACGTTATTGGCCTGCAGGAAACCAAGGTAGATGATCCGCAGTTTCCTCTGGCCGAGGTCGAAGCGCTTGGCTATCACGTTGCGTTTCACGGTCAGAAAGGACACTACGGCGTGGCCATGCTGACCCGCGAGAAACCGCTTTGGGTGCGCAAGGGCTTTCCTGGTGACGCAGAGGACGCACAACGCCGAATGATCAGCGCTGCCGTGCCCTGCGCCGACGGCGAGCCGCTGATTGTCTTTAATGGCTACTTCCCCCAGGGCGAAAGCCGCGACCACCCGGTGAAGTTCCCCGCCAAGGAGAAGTTCTACGCTGACCTGCAAGCGCATCTGGAGGCCGAATTCACCCCTGATCAGCGCATTGCGATTATTGGCGACATGAACATCTCCGATACCGACGCCGATATCGGCATTGGTGCGGATAACGCCAAGCGCTGGCTGCGCACCGGTAAATGCAGCTTCCTGCCGGAGGAGCGCGCCTGGCTGCAACGCCTGAAAGACTGGGGCCTGATCGACAGCTTCCGCCACCTGCACCCGGACACGGCCGATCGCTTCAGCTGGTTTGATTACCGTAGCCGGGGTTTTGAGGACGACCCCAAGCGCGGCCTGCGTATCGACCTGATTTTGGCAAGCCGGGCGTTGGCCGAGCGCTGTTTGGAAAGTGGTGTCGACTACGACATCCGCAGCATGGAAAAGCCGTCCGATCACGCTCCTATCTGGACCCGCTTCGACCTCTAGAAACAAAAACGGCGCGTCCCATACTGGGCGCGCCGTTTGGTTACGCGAGAGGCGCAGCAATCAAGCCATCTCGGCTTCCGGCACCTCGATTTCCAGCTCACCGTCACGTAGCGTCACATGGACGGTACCGCCCTGCTCCGCCAACTCCCCAAACAGGATCTGCTCGGCCAGCGGCCGCTTGATCTTGTCCTGGATCAGACGCGCCATCGGGCGGGCGCCCATCATCGGGTCGTAGCCGTGCTCGGCCAGCCAGTTACGCGCTTCCTCGTCCACATCCAGCAGCACATGCTTGTCTTCCAGCTGGGCCTGCAGCTCGGTGAGGAACTTGTCGACCACGAACTTGATGCTTTCGTGGGTCAGACGACCAAACTGAATGATGGCATCCAAGCGGTTGCGGAACTCCGGCGTAAAGGCTTTCTTGATGATCTCCATGCCATCGGTGCTGTGATCCTGCTGCGTGAAGCCAATGGATGCACGCGTCATGGTTTCGGCACCCGCATTGGTGGTCATCACAATGATCACGTTGCGGAAATCCGCCTTGCGGCCGTTGTTGTCGGTCAATGTACCGTGATCCATCACCTGCAGCAGCAGGTTGAACACTTCCGGGTGCGCCTTCTCGATTTCATCCAGCAACAGCACACAGTGCGGGCTCTTGGTCACGGCCTCGGTCAGCAAACCACCCTGGTCAAAACCAACATACCCAGGGGGTGCGCCAATCAGGCGAGACACCGTGTGTCGCTCCATGTACTCGGACATGTCAAAGCGCAGCAGCTCGACACCCAAGCTCTTGGCCAGTTGCCGCGTAACCTCGGTCTTACCTACACCGGTGGGGCCGGCGAACAGGAATGAACCAACCGGCTTGTCGGCCGACTTGAGCCCGGCGCGCGACAGCTTGATCGCCGTTGACAGCGCCTCGATGGCCCCGTCCTGACCAAAGACCACCAGCTTGAGGTCGCGCTCCAGGTTCTTCAGCAGCTCCTTGTCGCTGGAGGAAACATGCTTGGGCGGGATGCGCGCAATCTTGGCGACAATGGCTTCCACTTCGGCCACATCGATGTATTCCGGACGGTTCTCCGGCAACTGCAGCCGCTGATAGGCGCCGGCCTCATCAATCACATCAATCGCCTTGTCGGGCATGTGACGGTCATTGATATAACGGCTAGCCAGCTCCGCAGCCACCTTGAGCGCCTCATCGGTGTAGCGAATGCCATGGTGCTCCTCAAAGCGGCTCTTCAACCCCTTGAGAATCTGGATGGTGTCGCTGACGGACGGCTCAACCACGTCGACTTTCTGGAAGCGACGTGCCAGTGCGCGATCCTTCTCGAAAATACCGCGAAATTCCTGAAAGGTGGTGGAGCCAATGCAACGGATCTCGCCGGAAGACAGCAGCGGCTTGAGCAGGTTGGACGCATCCATCACCCCGCCGGAGGCCGCACCCGCACCAATGATAGTGTGAATCTCGTCGATAAACAGGATGGCCTGCGGGCGCTTTTTCAGTGCCTTAAGCAGCGCCTTGAAGCGCTTCTCGAAGTCACCGCGGTACTTGGTCCCGGCCAGCAGCGCCCCCAGATCAAGCGAATACACCACCGCCTCAGACAGCGTGTCCGGCACCTCACCATCAACGATGCGCTTGGCCAGCCCTTCGGCGATGGCGGTCTTACCCACGCCAGCCTCACCCACCAACAGCGGGTTGTTCTTGCGCCGGCGCATCAGAATCTGCGCCACACGTTCGACCTCAGAGGCGCGCCCTACCAGCGGGTCAATCCGCCCCTTGCGTGCCTGCTCGTTCAAATTGCTGGCGTAGGACTCCAGCGGGTTGCTGGCAGTCGCGCCCTCGGCGCCCTCTTCTTCGACGCTGTCTTGCTCATCACCGAGCTGCTCGGCGTCGCCCTGGACCTTAGAAATGCCATGGGAGATGAAATTGACGATATCAATACGGGCAATCTGCTGCTGCTTGAGGAAGAAAACCGCTTGGCTCTCCTGCTCGCTGAAGATCGCGACCAGCACGTTGGCCCCGCTGACTTCGCCCTTGCCCGAGCTTTGGACATGGAACACTGCGCGCTGCAGTACGCGCTGAAAGCCCAGCGTCGGTTGAGTCTCACGCTCCTGATCCTGCTTGGGAATCAGCGGCGTGGTGGAGTCGATAAATTCAGTCAGTTCGCGGCGTAAACGTTCCAGATCCGCGCCACAGGCGTTAAGCACATCCACCGCCGCCTGGTTGTCCAGCAGTGCCAGCAACAGGTGTTCGACGGTCATGAACTCATGCCGTTTGTTGCGCGCTTCCTTGAACGCCAGATTCAGGGTGATTTCGAGATCTCTGTTGAGCATGTTGCCACCTCGTATGCGATGCAAATCGCCTTGTTACGCTTCCCGTTCAATCTGACACATCAACGGGTGCTGGCATTCCCTCGCGTAGTCATTCACTTCTGCTGCCTTGGTCTCGGCAATGTCACGGGTATAGATACCGCAAACCGCCCTGCCCTCAGTATGCACCTTCAGCATAATCTGTGTGGCGCTTTCCCGATTGTGGGAGAAAAAACGCTCAAGCACCTCTACGACAAAGTCCATTGGGGTGTAGTCGTCATTGAGCATGATGACCTTGTAGCGAGACGGCGGCTTGAGCTCGGGTTTGCTGGTCTCGACCGCGAGGCCGTGATCATCATCGTGCTCAGGATCCACCGGTCCCTGCTGTAAGGTTAGTTGAAAATCCGTCATTGAAAACATCTGCTGCTTCACTGGTTGGGGGCTGGTCACCTGCACCGCTTATCGCAAAACTGCGCACTGGTACACAGGATTTCCGGGCCTAGCTTGACTTGCTCTGAATCGTTGTTAAAAGTGTAGAGGTGCGCGACTGACCAGTCACCATTTACATGCCCGGTGATATTCCGGTCAGCTATCAGCGCGGACACTCACATGAAGTGACAGGCTATCAGAGGGATGCAGTATGGAGAACGGTAAGGTCAAATGGTTCAACAATGCCAAAGGTTATGGATTCATCGTAGCCAACGGCCGGGACGAGGACCTCTTTGCGCACTATTCAGCTATCCAGATGGACGGCTATAAAACGCTCAAGGCCGGGCAACCGGTTCAATTCGACATCATCCAAGGCCCCAAGGGCCTGCACGCCATCAATATCCAGTCTGCCAGCGAACACGCTAGCAAGAAAGAGGACGAAGTTGAAGGCGCGGCTGCCAGCTATGCACACCAATAGTTTGCGCGCGTAACAGCTTCGTCAGAAACAAAAAAGCCGGCGATTGCCGGCTTTCTTGTTTGCAGTGCCGAGGCGGGCCGCATGCCGGCCCGCCAGAGCTTACATGGCGCCGATAACGTCGTCGCCAAACTCGGAGCACTTGCGCAGGGTTGCACCGTCCATCAGACGCTCAAAGTCATAAGTGACCGTCTTGTTGGCGATAGCACCGTTCACACCCTTGATGATCAGGTCAGCCGCTTCAACCCAGCCCATGTGGCGGAGCATCATTTCAGCAGACAGGATCACAGAACCCGGGTTGACCTTGTCCTGGCCAGCGTACTTCGGCGCAGTACCATGGGTCGCTTCGAACATGGCAACCGAGTCAGACAGGTTGGCGCCCGGAGCAATACCAATACCACCAACTTCAGCAGCCAGGGCGTCGGACAGGTAGTCACCGTTCAGGTTCAGGGTAGCGATTACGTCGTACTCGGCCGGACGCAGCAGGATCTGTTGCAGCATGGCGTCAGCAATGACGTCCTTGACCACAACGTTCTTGCCGGTGTTCGGGTTCTTGAACTGCATCCACGGGCCACCATCCAGCAGCTCGGCACCAAACTCGTCGCGCGCTACTTCGTAACCCCAATCTTTGAAGGCACCTTCGGTGAACTTCATGATGTT
>DBHE01000093.1:0-297 GCA_002296055.1 Pseudomonadaceae bacterium UBA836 | reverse complement strand
GATGTTGCCCTTGTGCACCAGGGTCAGGGAGTCACGGTCATTGTCGACAGTGTATTGCAGAGCCTGGCGAACCAGACGCTTGGTGCCAGCTTCGGAAACCGGCTTGATACCGATACCGCACATGTCGGTGAAACGGATCTTCTTGACGCCCATTTCTTCGGTCAGGAACTTGATGACCTTCTCGGCTTCCGGGGTACCGGCTTTCCACTCGACACCGGCGTAGATGTCTTCGGAGTTCTCGCGGAAGATGACCATGTCGACATCACCCGGCTTCTTGACCGGGCTCGGCACGCCTTC
>DBHE01000260.1:6715-33774 GCA_002296055.1 Pseudomonadaceae bacterium UBA836 | reverse complement strand
GAAGCTGACGAGCGCATCCGCACCTTCCAACGCGATGGTTCGGCTCACGCTGGCATCTTCCACCACCTGATCACTCTGCCGACATACCACACTGCCGCATTGTCTACCGACAACCTGGCAAAAGGTTACTTCGCAGAGCAAGGCATGCTGGCTTACGTGAAAGGCGTTCAGCGTCAGGAACTGCGTCAGGGTATCGCTTGCGTCAAGCACCAGAACATGGCTGGCTCCGACATCGGCGACAACCATAAAGAGTACTTCGCTGGCGAAGCTGCTCTGAAAGCTAGCGGTAAAGACAACACCATGAACCAGTTCGGCTGATAGCCACTGATTCAGAGCCTCCGGGCTCAGGTGTAAAAAAGGGGCTGCCAACCGGCAGCCCCTTTTTTCTGTCCAGTACCGCGGCGCTCAGGTAAAATGCGCGCCACCGCCCTCCCCTATGAATTCACCGCAAGTAGCAAGGCTCTATCCGTATGGCGCGTCTGCATCTGGAATTTCCCGAGAACCAGTTTTACTTCACAACCCAACTAACAGTTCGCATCACCGACATCAACGGCGCCAATCACTTGGCGAACGACTCCATGATCTCGATGATCTCTGAGGCGCGAGCCCGTTTTCTCTACCAGTTCGGTATTGAGGAGGTCAGCGAGAAAGGCGTTGGCATCATCGTGACCGATCTAGCTACGACCTATCTACGCGAAGCATTCGCTCGCGATGCTCTGATCTTTGAAGTAGGTCTGATGGACCTGAACAGATATGGCGGCGACATCATCTTCCGCATCAGCAAAGCGAGTAATGGCGAACTGGTTGCGCTGGCCAAATCCGGCTTTGTCTTCTATCACTTTGCCAGCAGCAAGGTGCGCCCCATGCCAGAAGATTTCCGCGTCCGCTTCCCTGGCGTCAACAGCGTAGAAGCTGAAAGCACTCCAGCCTGAAACAACCGTGTTTCAGACGTAAAAAAACCCGGCCAATGGCCGGGTTTTTTCTGAAAGTGAAGATTACTTCACTTCAACCTGCGCTTCGACTTCAGCTTCAACGCGACGGTTCATCGCGCGGCCTTCGTCTGTAGCGTTATCAGCGATCGGACGAGCTTCGCCGTAGCCAGCAGAGCTGACGCGGGAGCCGTCTACACCTTCGCTGATCAGAGCTTCACGTACCGCGTTGGCACGACGCTCGGACAGGTTCTGGTTGTAGGTATCGCTACCGACGGAGTCAGTGTGACCTTCAACGGTAGTAGTTACCGACGGGTAGGTCTTCATGAACTCAGCCAGGCTCTGGATGTCCTGACGGAACTCCGGACGGATAGTGTCCTTGTCGAAGTCAAACAGCACGTCCAGCTCAACGCGGACAGACTGCATTTCCGGGGCCGGAGCAGGTGCCGGAGCCGGAGCAGGTGCCGGCGGAGCGGGTTCAGCAACCGGCTCAGACTTGGAGCCGAAGTTGATACCCAGGCCTACACCTGCCTGCCATTCAGTATTACCGTGGTCAAAGCCATACAGCGCATCAACACCGGCCTTCACGAAGAAGTTTTCGTTCAGGTAGTTTTTGATACCAACACCGGCCATAGCCATGGTGGTGCGGTCCTCGATGGTGGTTCCATCGGGCTCAAATTCCTGGTGCGCCAGACCGGCGGAGATGTACGGACGTACGTTACCAGCGCCGAAGTGGCGAACCGCTTCGAGCTGCAGCAGCTTGCCGTCAACATCAGTGTTGGTCGGCTCGTGCTCCAGGTTTTCGTACTTGCCCAGACCGATGTTCAGCAGGACATCGTCATTGACGAAGTAACCGATGCTGCCACCTACCAGAGTGCCATCGTTGGCGTCGTACATGCTATCGGTGAAGTAGCGGTCTGCAAAGGCTTCTACCTCGACAGAGCCGGCTTTACCCTGGGCCAGCACAGACATGCTGGACGCGGCAACAGCGGCACCAACAACGAGACCCACAGTGTTTTTCAATTTCATCTTTGAATCCCCATCAAATCCATTAAGACGTTAAGCTTTCGCAAAACTCCGACGCAGTATAGCTGAATTACTCTGATAACTATACAAGCCTTATATGAAAGGACTGTCAATCTGGTTTCGCAACTTTTCCAACGCACGCTTGTAACGCATTTTAGTCGCGCTCAAGCCCATGTGCATGATGTCGGCGATCTCCTGGAACTCCAGCTCTGCGACGAATCGCAGCACCAGGATTTCCCGGTCGATCGGATTGACATGCGCCAGTAGCTGGCTCAAGCCTTCCGATCCATCGGACGTTCGCACTTCCTGTTCCTCACCCTCATCCTGGGGGTCGAGACTGAGCGCATCCATCAATCGACGCTTCCGCTTATCCTTGCGGTACTGTGTAATACATTCGTTGTAAGTGATGCTGTAAAGCCACGTTTTGAATTTGGCCTTACCCTCGAACTGCTTGAGGCCGTGCAACACTTTCAGCATTACTTCCTGGCAAACATCGTCAGCGTCGCGCTCGTTACCTAAATAACGAACACAGACATTGAACAAAGTTCGCTGATATCGCCGCATCAGCTCCTCATAGGCAGTAGTGGTGTGAATTAGTTCACTTTTTGCCTTAAGGACCAGCGCGTCATCATCAAGATCGGCTGGATTATAGCGACGGGGAGTTCTGCTCGGACTGGTCAAGGTACCAACATCTTCAGCTATCGGCGGACACCGGCGCTTAGCGCCGCACCTGCTGCTCGATCAGCTCTCGGTTTGCGACCGAAATAAGCTGTCCGTCAGCGCTCAGAATCTGGGTTTTGACAGTACCAATTTCCTCTATCACACCCTCGACGTTACCTACCGCTATGTCGTCACCCGGCTGGTATAACTCTCGTACATATATTCCGGCGATGATCTGAGAGACCAGATCACGACTGCCGAGGCCCAGCGCCAATGCCGCGGCCATACCGAAAGTGATAAGCACAATGGCGATCACCATATTCAGCAACGCGGTCTCAATCTGCAGCTGGCCGATCGCCAGTGAAACCGTGATGATCACCAGCAGGCCTTGTACAAAGCGACCGATACCGTTGGCGTACTCAACACCAACACTTTCTGCCGTGCCGCGCACAACCCCGTTTGCCAGGTGAGACAATAGCAGGCCGCCCAGCAAAATCAGCGCGGCACCAACCACCTTGGGCAGATACAGCGTGATGGCATCCAGCGTCGAGGACACCCGCGCCAACCCGAGCGACTCAGAGGCAGAAACCACAAAGGTCAAAAGGATGAACCAGTACGCCACCTTTCCGGTGATGGCGGACACCGGCATGTTGATGCCGATTCGGGCCAGCATCTTGTTGACGCCCGTGCCGCTCATCAGACGGTCCAAGCCAAGTTTCGCCAGCCCCTTGCCGAGGACTGCGTCGGCAATCTTGGCAACGATCAGGCCCAGCACCACGATGAACAGGGCAGCAATCAGGTCAGGAATAAAGGAGGCAACCTTGCTCCACAGCGTGGTCATGGCTGCAACGAAGCTTTGGCTCCAGACGTCGAACTCCATGGCAGAAATCTCCAGATTAGACAGATAGACCGCTCGTTAGAGCTCGGGGGATTGAGGGGTAGCAGCATCGGCATCACGGCGCGCAGGACGCAGATGCCGCAAACCGCGCGCACCACCTTCGGACAATACCCACCCCCAGCGACTGAACAGGCCAAGCAAATCCCCGGCAGCGCCGTGCAAGTGCGCCCGATGCAGGACGCTGTCCAAGCGTTGATCATCGCTGCGCGCAGCGTGATTGGCAGGCTCGTCCTGCAACATGGCGCGCAGTGCGCGCTCCAGGGAATCGTCGTCTGACATGGGTCTCTCCGGGTCGGTTGGCAGCACTTGTACACCAGCTATAACGCAGCGAGGGGGAGGTATTGCTACTCTCCCCCTCGCCAGCTGGTGTCGCATGCTCTTACTCGGGCATGCTGAGCGCCGTGGGTGAAACAATAATGCCGTTGTTATCGGCATAGACGTACTCACCCGGGCGGAAGGTCACGCCACCAAAGGTCACCACAACGTTGAGATCACCGATACCGCGCTTGTCGGTTTTCATCGGATGACTGGCCAGCGCCTGAATGCCCAGCGCGGTCTGAGCCAGCACATCCACGTCACGTACACAGCCGTAGACGATGATGCCTTCCCAGCCGTTTTTAGCAGCTTTTTCGGCGAGCATATCGCCCAGCAGCGCGCGGCGCAGCGAACCACCACCGTCGACGACCATGACTTTGCCAGTGCCGTCCTGATCGACCTGCTCCTTGACGATGGAATTGTCCTCGTGACACTTCACGGTGACGATCTGACCACCAAAGGAATCGTGACCACCGAAGTTGCTGAACATCGGCTCGACCACAGCGACATCCGGGTAGGCGTCACACAGATCCGGCGTTACATAGTGCATGGCATTCTCCTTAAGCGTTGGGGTAAACCGGTTTACTTGCCATTCTCGGCAAGGAAGAACCAGGTGTCCATCACCGAGTCGGGGTTGAGCGATACGCTTTCAATACCCTGCTCCATCAGCCAGCGCGCCAGATCCGGGTGGTCAGATGGGCCCTGACCGCAGATGCCAATGTACTTGTCAGCCGCGCGGCAAGCCGAAATCGCATTGCTCAGCAACTTCTTGACGGCAGCGTTACGCTCATCGAACAGGTGCGCGATGATACCGGAGTCACGGTCCAGGCCCAGGGTCAGCTGAGTCAGGTCGTTGGAGCCGATAGAGAAACCGTCAAAGTGCTCCAGGAACTCTTCAGCCAGCAGAGCGTTGGCCGGCAACTCGCACATCATGATCAGACGCAGGCCGTTTTCACCGCGCTTCAGACCGTTTTCACCCAGCAGCTCAACAACCTGCTTGGCTTCGCCGACAGTCCGCACGAAGGGAATCATGATTTCGACGTTGGTCAGACCCATTTCGTCGCGCACGCGCTTCATGGCGCGGCATTCCAGCTCGAAGCAGTCGCGGAACGAATCGCTGATGTAGCGCGAGGCGCCGCGGAAGCCCAGCATCGGGTTCTCTTCTTCCGGCTCGTACAGCTTGCCGCCGATCAGGTTGGCGTACTCATTGGACTTGAAGTCCGACATGCGCACGATGACCTTCTTCGGCCAGAACGCAGCAGCCAGGGTGCTGATACCCTCAACCAGCTTGTCGACGTAGAAGTCGACCGGTGCGCTGTAGCCAGCGATGCGCTTCTGCACGTTTTCCTTGACGTCCGGCGGCAGGCTGTCGAAGTTCAGCAGCGCTTTGGGGTGCACGCCGATCATACGGTTGATGATGAACTCCAAGCGCGCCAGGCCAACACCTTCATTGGGCAGGTTGGCAAAGTCGAAGGCACGGTCCGGGTTCCCCACGTTCATCATGATCTTGAACGGCAGCTCCGGCATGGCGTCGACGCTGTTGGTCTTGACATCGAAAGACAGCTGACCGGAGTAAATCAGGCCGGTATCACCTTCGGCACAGGACACAGTCACTTCCTGACCATCCTTCAGCTCGCTGGTGGCGTTGCCGCAGCCAACGACGGCCGGAATGCCCAGCTCGCGGGCAATAATCGCCGCGTGGCAGGTACGGCCGCCACGGTTGGTGACGATGGCGCTGGCGCGCTTCATCACCGGCTCCCAATCAGGATCGGTCATGTCGGAGACCAGAACATCACCCGGCTGTACCTTGTCCATCTCGCTAACATCGTTGACGATCCGCACAGGACCGGCACCAATGCGTTGGCCGATAGCACGGCCTTCTACCAGCACAGTGCCCTTCTCTTTCAGCAGGTAACGCTCCATGACGTTGGCGCTGCTGCGGCTCTTCACGGTTTCAGGGCGGGCCTGCACGATGTAAAGCTTGCCGTCATCACCATCTTTGGCCCACTCGATGTCCATCGGACGACCGTAGTGCTGCTCGATGATCACCGCCTGCTTGGCCAGGTTGACCACTTCTTCCTCGCTCAGGCAGAAGCGGCTGCGCTCAGCCAGATCCACGTCTACGGTCTTGACCGAACGGCCCGCCTTGGCTTCATCGCCATAGACCATCTTGATGGCCTTGCTGCCCAGGTTGCGGCGCAGTACCGACGGACGGCCGGCAGCCAGAGTGGGCTTGTGTACATAGAACTCGTCAGGGTTGACCGCACCTTGAACAACGGTTTCGCCCAGGCCGTATGCGCCGGTGATGAAGACCACGTCGCGGAAGCCGGATTCGGTGTCCAGGGTAAACATCACACCGGCGGTACCGGTTTCAGAGCGGACCATGCGCTGAACGCCTGCAGACAAGGCAACCAGCTTGTGGTCAAAGCCCTGGTGCACGCGGTAGGCAATGGCGCGGTCGTTGAACAGCGAGGCGAACACTTCCTTGGCGGCATAGATGACGTTGTCAACGCCGCGAATGTTCAGGAAGGTTTCTTGCTGACCGGCGAAGGATGCATCGGGCAGGTCTTCGGCGGTAGCAGAGGAACGCACGGCAACAGCCAGGTTGGGGTTGCCTTCAGAGAGTGTGTCAAAGGCCTCACGAATAGCCTTGTCCAGCGCCGGCGGGAACTCCGCATCCATGACCCATTGGCGAATCTGGGCGCCGGTCTGGGCCAGCGCGTTGACGTCGTCGACGTCGAGTGCATCCAACGCAGCGTTAATGCGGTCGTTCAGACCACTTTGCTCGAGAAATTCCCGATAGGCCTGTGCAGTGGTTGCAAAGCCACCGGGAACCGATACGCCGGCGTTGGCCAGGTTGCTGATCATTTCGCCGAGCGAGGCGTTTTTGCCACCTACGCGTTCAACGTCATCAACACCCAGCTGCTCGAAGGACACTACGTACTCTAACAAGGTGATCTCTCCGTCAATCAATTAAAAATTCTGGCGGCAGCGGCATACTGGCCTGCCTGCTGCAAATGCGCCACAATGCCGTTCACCGGGGGACACGCAGGCCGTTGGTCCGGGTTGCCCTGTCTTTGAGAGACGACATATTAAGGCTTCGTGAATGAAACGCACCGCTTTTTTCATTTCTGATGGTACTGGCATCACCGCCGAGACGCTTGGCCAAAGTCTGCTGGCACAGTTCGAGAACATCCAGTTCACCAAGCTGCTGCGTCCCTACGTGGACACCGTGGAAAAAGCGCGTGACATGGTACAACAAATCAATGCCGCTGCCGAGAAAGATGCGGCTCGTCCGATCATTTTTGACACTGTGGTCAATGGCGAGATCAGACAGGAACTGGCGAAATCCCAGGGCTACATGATCGACATCTTCTCGACCTTTCTGGCGCCACTGGAGCAGGAACTGGGCGACGGGTCGTCCTATTCCGTCGGCAAGACCCACTCTATCCAGCACAATACGCACTACAAGGACCGTATTGATGCGGTGCATTACGCCATGGATAACGACGATGGCGCGCGCACTCACCACTACGCCCAGGCAGACATCATCCTCGTGGGTGTTTCACGCTGCGGCAAGACACCGAGCTGCCTGTACATGGCGCTGCAATACGGTATTCGGGCGGCCAACTACCCGCTGACCGAAGATGACATGGAACGCCTGCAGCTGCCCAAAGCCCTCAAACAGCACAAACACAAGCTGTTCGGCCTGACCATTGACCCGGATCGCCTGCAGGGCATTCGCAACGAGCGGCGCCCCAATAGCCGCTACTCCAGCTTTGCCCAGTGCGAGTTCGAGGTGCGCGAAGTGGAAAACCTGTTCCGCAAGGAAAACATTCCATTCATCAACTCAACGCACTTCTCGGTGGAGGAAATCTCCGCCAAGATCCTTATGCAGATGGGTATCGAGCGACGCCTTAAATAAGCGCCGTAACATATTGATTAGTATTAGCTTTCAAGCCAAACCCGCAGACTGTCCGGCGACTTGCCGGTCAGTCGCTTCAGCAGCCGTCTGAAGTTGGTCCGATCACTCACGTGCAGGCACGCAGCCACCTGATCGTGGCTATATCCCCGACTCTGGTACAACTCCATCGCCAGCTGTGCATGAACGCGGTCCAGCAGTGCCTGAAAGCCGCAGCCATCGCGTTGCAAGCGACGCTTGAACGTCGCCGCGCTCATACCGAATGACTCAGCGATGTGCTCCAGACCCGCGCGCCGACCACCCAGCCCGTACAGACAGTCAAACACCGCCTCACCGAGGCTACCGGCAGCCGGCAGCTCAGCCAGCGCCTGGGCGGCCTGTTGCTCGGCTATGCGGCCGAGGGTTGGCGATGCCGCCGCCGGCCGGCGCGCAAGATAAGCGCGAGGCAAGCGCATGCAGGTTAGTGGCGCCTCAAAACGCAGTTTCTCGCCCAAGTGGACCCAGTACTGCTCGATATAGCCTGGCTGGGACCAGCTCAATTGATACTCCCAAGGCAGCCGCTCCGCCAGTAGAGCCCGGCTAAGCGCAGTTACCGCACTCATAGCCGCCTCATGCACAAAGCGTCGGCTGCGTCCCAAATCAAAGACCTCGACCCAATACAGATAAAGGTGATGCGTATCCAGATGCAGACGTGGCGCCAACCCAGGGCTAAGCAACGCTCGAAACCGCACCAGGTGCTGCAGGGCGTGCAGCAGCGTGTCAGCGTGCAGCAACAGGTTGCTGGCAACCCCGAAATGGCCGGGCAACAAACGTTGTCCGAGCAAAAAACTGGCGTCGCGGGTATCGAGCAGCGTCCGCGCATTGTCCAGTAAGCGCAGATACTGCGCCGTACTCACGCAGGCATCAGGCGCCAGCAGGTCTTCGTAAAACAAACCGCTGCCACGCAGCAGGCGGTGGCTGTCTATGCCGCGTGCCAACGCCAGGTCCACCACGCACGCCGGCTGGTGACCGGCGCTAAGGTAGCGGCAGTCCAGGTCTAGCCAGCTATCTACTGTGGCTGTACTCATGGTGTCAGGCCCGCTTGAGCTCAAGCGCCTGCTTGGCGCGGGCCATCGCCAAATTGCTGCGCGCCAGCAGCGACTCGGCATCATCCTGCCGGGCCATCACTGCCACCGTGGTGGCGCGCAACTGGATCCGCTCGCCCTGCAGGCTGCTTTTACACGCCAGATGGGCAATCGACTGAGTTAGCTCCAGGGCCAGGGTGTGCGCCTGCGCTTCCAGCGTATTGGGCAGCAGCACCGCAAAGCGGTCACCCGCCAACCGGCAGAGCAGGTCATGGCGCCGCAAATTCATCATCATCTGCTGACACACCAGCTGCAGCACCCGGTCGCCCTCTGCATGGCCATAGCGGGCGTTGATCAGATGAAACTCGTCCAAATCAAGCACCAGCAGCGACAGCGGCTGCTGGTTTGCCTGGGCTTCAGGCAATGCCGCCGCAAGCTGGCTGCGCAAGTAGTCGGCATCGGCCAGCGGCGTTACCTTGTCGAACTGGCGATGTTCGCGGAAATGCCGTTCGCGGTTGACCATCTGGGCGTTGATGGCCAGCTGCTCGCGGTGCCAGTGATAGATACCGATTGTCAGCAGCACAAAGCCTACCGGCATCGGTGCTGACTCAAGCCAATGGTCCCAAACCCAAGCCTCGGGCAAGGCGACAAACTCGTCCAGCGTGTCCATCCAGAGCGAAAGAAACAAACACGCCAGCCCAATAAACAGCAGATTGGTCACGCGCCCGGCTGGCCGCCCCTTGAGCATCAGCCCCAGCCACACCAGCACCAGCGCCGCCGAACCACCCTCCCCGGCAATGTCTGTCCAGGACCAGCTTGGCATCGTCTTGAGGTCGCCCAGACTGAGATACAGCAGCAGCCCGGCGTTTGCCACCAGTAACAGTCCGGCCCATTTAAGCCGGTGCAGATAAAACATCGAGTTCATGCGCGCCTCGCATCAGCACAGTGGCGCCAGCTGACCAAAACAAGATGACGCTTGTGTTGCAGCGCCCGGGGTCAAATTGGCTCACGCCACCCCACCTCACCGGGCTAATTAGCCAACCCGTTTCGCTGAATGGCCCGTCACAGAGCGGTTTACAGCGCGACAAACAGGTCAAATCAGCTCAATTTTGCGGCCAACATGCCGCCAACGCCGGCAATTACGGGCGTTGGCCCGATCACTGTCACAGAAACGCCATCTGCACTGCCTAAGTTGCCCTCCACATCGGGACACGAGAACCCATTGCCAGGAGAGGAAGCCATGTCTGTCCGTCACCCCCGTCGTCACACCCGCTTTGCCATCAGCGCGTTGACCCTCGCCATCGCTGGTGCAGGGAATGCCAGCGCCGAGACTGCGCCAGAGGTCATCACCATCATCGGGCAGGCCGCCCAAATGGAACAGGCGCTGGAACAGCAGCGCTTTTCCAACAGCACCGAGAGCGTGGTACACGCCGACGCCATCGGTCAGTTACCTGACGAAAACGCCGCTGAGGCGCTGCAGCGCGTGCCCGGCATTTCAGTCGAGCGCGATCAAGGTGAAGGCCGCTTTGTGCGGGTGCGTGGCCTGGGCGCCGACCTCAACAGCGTGACCATCAACGGCACACTGGTGCCGGCACCCGAAAGCGATCGACGCGCGGTAGCGATGGATGTGCTGCCCAGCGAGCTGATTCAATCGCTTGCGGTGGTCAAAACACTGACGCCCGATATGGATGCCAACTCGCTGGGCGGCACCATCGAAGTAGAAAGCCTGTCGGGTTTTGACCACGACGGTCTGTTCTACAGCCTATCAACCGAGGCCAGTTACGACGAAAACACCGGCGATACCAGCCCCAAGGTATCGGGTGCAGCCAGCAACCGTTTCAGCGTCGGTGACGGCGTGGATAACCTGGCTGTTGCCGCCGCACTCAGCTGGGAAGACCGCAGTTTCGGGTCAGACAACGTCGAAACCGGTGGCGCCTGGGACTTTGACGACCCCGCCGGTGCTCGCCTGGAGGAACTGGAGGAGCGCCGTTACGACATCAGCCGCGAGCGCGCAGGCGCCGGATTCAACCTGGATTATCGCCCTGATGACGACACGGAGCTGTACCTGCGAACGCTCTACAGCCGCTTCAAGGACAGCGAAACCCGCCAGGCTAACGTGGTGGAATTTACCGACCCGCAGCTGCCGGGTGAGCGCGGTGATGCCGAAGCGGCACGCGAGCTGAAAGACCGTGAGGAAACCCAGGAGATCAAGAGCCTGGTGCTTGGCGGCGAACGCCGCCTGGGCGACTGGACCGTCGCCGCCCAGTACGGCTACAGCGAGGCAGAAGAAGATAGCCCGCTGCACACCCCTGGCGCCGCGTTCGAAGGCAACGACGACTTCATCAATGCCGGCTTCGATGACAGCAAGCAACCAAACCTGCGCATTGATGATGGCTTCTACGACCCGGCCAACTTCAGCCTGAAAGAAATCGAACGTGAACAGGGGCTGACCACCGACACCGAGCAAAACATCCGGGTTGACCTCACCCGCGACTGGTTCATGGCCGACCTGCCCTCGCAACTGCAGTTTGGTGCCAAGTTCAGCACGCGCACCAAAGACAACGACCTGGAGGTCTGGGTCTACGAGGATCTGGATACTTACGGTTTCAGCGACGCCGAGCTGAGCCTCGATCAATTTGTGGACGGACGCACTAATCTCGGCCCGGCGATTTCCGCCAGTGCACTGGAGCGACTGATCGCCGGCCTAGATGCGGCCGACTTCTACGACGAGGAACAGTCGCGCATCAACGACTTCGAGATTCAGGAGAACATCAACGCCGCCTACCTGATGAATACGGTGGATATCGACGACCTGCGTCTGATCGCCGGCCTGCGCTATGAAGGCACCAAGCTAAAAGCCAAGGGCACTGGCCTGAATCAGGGCGTGTATGAAGACGTTAATACACGCAACGACTACCACCACTGGCTGCCGGGCCTGCACGCCATCTATCAGTTAGGCGCCGACAGCCAGCTGCGCGCCAGCTGGACCAATAGCGTCGTGCGGCCGACCTTCGGCCAGCTATTCCCGGGCTTTGTGCTGGATGGCGACGAGGCCGAGTTCGGCAACCCGAATCTCAAGCCGCTTGAGTCCAGCAACCTGGACCTGGGTATCGAACATTACATGGGCCGGGCTGGCGCGGTATCGGCGTTCGTCTTCTACAAAGACATCGAGAACTTCGCCTACGCCGCAGACCTGGCAGGTACCGGTGAGTACGCCGCCTTTGACGAGGCCATGAGTTACGTCAACGGTGACAGCGCCACTGTCTACGGCCTGGAACTGGCCTACGCCCAGAAGTTCAGCTGGCTGCCGGCGCCCTGGAATGGCCTGCTGGTGAACGCCAACACCACCATTAGCCGATCCGATGCGGACATCGAGCAGTACAACGCCGACACTGGTGCCATGCAGAGTCGCAGCATCGACCTGCCCGGCCAGTCCGACCTCACCGGCAACCTCACCCTGGGCTGGGAAAACGATCGGTTGAGCCTGCGGGTATCGGCCAACTACAAATCAGACTACCTGGACGAAGTTGGCGACGTGCTCGACAAGCGCTACGACTACCGCGTGGACGATCAACTGTTCATCGACCTGTCAGCCAGTTACTTCCTGACCGACAACCTGCAGCTATTCATGGCCGCCCAGAACATCACCGATGAAAGCTACTACGTCTACACCGGTGAGCGTGACTACAACGCGCAGTACGAGGAGTACGGCCCGACCTACAAGGTCGGCCTGACCCTGACCCACTTCTGAGCGACTGCGGCGGGCCCAACGCCCGCCGCCACCTGCCCTTTCAGCGAGAATCAACATGCGTCCAGTAACATCCATCATCGCAGTGGCCGGCAGCGTAGCGCTGCTGGTCGCCTGCACCGAGCAAGGCGCGGACACGCGGCCCGAGCCACTGTCAGCAGCGCCTGCCAATCCTGCCGAGCTGGCCCTGCAGGTCCGCGAAGCCAACGGCATCAGCGCCCAGCGCCTGATCGCCGGCAAGCAGGCGGGTAGCCTGGTGATCACCAGTCGGGGCGTCCAGCTGCTCGACGATAACGACAATCCGGCCTCTAGCGCTCTGCCCGGCTACTACGACACCCTCGCCGTACATCAAGGCGCCGCTGGCCTGGTTGCCGCCAGCCATGACCTGCAACGGGATCAACCCGTAGTGCTGCGCTGGAGTGCCTCTGGTGTGGCAACAGCGCCGGAATACCTCCCTAGCACCGGCTATCCGCTGGAGGATCTGTGCTTCTACCAGGACCAGAGCAATCACAACTACCTGTTCCTGATTGGCGAAGAAGGCCTTGGGCAGCAATGGCTCATTGGCGAACAAGGGGCTGCATCACGTCTGGTGCGCAATCTGCACCTGCCGGTCGGCGCCAAGGGGTGCGCTGTCAGTACCGCACTTGGAGCGCTGTTCATCAGCGAAGAGAATATTGGCATCTGGCAGTACGCCGCCCATCCCGAAACCGACAGCACGCGCCACATCCTTGACCTGGTCCAGCCTTGGGGTGCGCTCCCCGAGGGCCCAGAAGGCCTGGCTGGCACCGATGACGGCCTGCTTGCGCTGGACACCGGCAGCAACAGCTTGCACCGCTATCGTTGGCAGGACCAGCAATGGCAACACGACAGCTGGCAACTGACCGAGGGCAGCAAGCCCGAACAGCTGTCGGCACGTACGGTGGACGACACACTGCAGGTGCTGATAACCGACGACAACGGCGTCCAGCTGCTTACCGAGCTGACGGGCGTAACCCGCCCAGCCAACACAGACTCATTGCCAGAGGTTCTGGCCCTGTCGCAAACCCAGCCCGTGCCCCATGGCGGCGACGCCGCCGACGACCCGGCCATCTGGCCGCATCCAGGCATCCCGGAGCTGGCCCGGGTGTTGGGCACCGACAAGCGAGGCGGCCTGGGCGTCTACGACCTGCAGGGCCATGAGCTGCAATACCTCCCGGTAGGCCGCATCAACAACGTCGATCTGCGTAAGGGCTTCACCTTGGGTGATCAGGCAATAGACCTGGCCGTTGCCTCCAATCGTGATCGCAACAGCCTGGAGCTGTTCGCCATTGATCCGGCCAACGGTCGGGTCACCGGCCTTGGCGACCTGCCTACCGAGCTGACAGATATCTATGGACTATGCATGGCGCAGAGCCCAGACGGCGCTGTCTACGCCATCCCCAACGACAAGGACGGGCGCTTCATTCAATATCGGCTCGACGGCAGCAGCGGGCAGATTACTGCCAAGGCTGTCCGCCAGTTCAAAACTGACACCCAGCCGGAAGGCTGCGTCGCTGACGACGCGCGCCAACGCCTGTTCGTCGGCGAAGAAGGCGTCGGCATCTGGACTCTATCCAGCGCAGAAGATCAGCCCACCGAGCTGACCGAGGTTGCCCGTGTCAGCGAGCTGCTGCACGACGACGTAGAAGGCATGGCCGTCTACCAGCACCGGGACCGCCCCTACCTGATCGTCTCCAGCCAGGGCAACGACAGCTACGTGATATTCGACGCCGTACCGCCCTACGCCGCCCACGGAGCCTTTCGCATCGGCCTAAACGCCGGCAAGGGTGTCGATGGGGTATCGGAAACCGATGGCCTTGAAGTCAGCTCAGCCGACTTCGGCGCCGCCTGGCCGGGCGGCCTACTGGTGGTGCAAGACGGTCGCAAGCGCCTGCCCGAAGGCAATCAGAACTTCAAGCTGGTGCCTTGGCAGCCCATCGCCGAGCTGCTGCAACTGCCCTGAACTTTCCTACTTAACCGACATGACAAGACCGGCCCGTTGGGAAGCACTGACTAATTCCGCATGCAGAGGGCGTGTGGAATTGATCAGTGCTCCCTAGGGCCGGCAGAGAGGTAAATATGACTACCACCGATCACAGCATCTGGAGTTTGGTGCTGGAGGCCAGCCTGCTGGTCAAGGGCGTGATGCTGACGCTACTGCTCGCCTCTATCGCCACCTGGTTCCTGATCGCCCAGCGCGGCAGACTATTCGCCCAAGCACAAAACGCGCTCAAACAGTTTGAAAGTAAGTTCTGGTCGGGCACCGAACTGACCAAGCTCTACAGCACCGAGGCCAGCGGCCCGGGCGTAGAGCAGATCTTTCGTGCCGGATTCAAGGAATACACCCAGTTGAATCAGCGCGGCAGCGGTGAGCCCGAGGCCGTGATGCAAGGCGTGCAACGTGCCATGCGGGTGGCAATCTCCAGAGAAGAGGAGCGGCTGGATCGGCATCTGCCCTTCCTGGCCACCGTCGGCTCCGTGAGTCCCTATATCGGTCTGTTTGGTACCGTCTGGGGCATCATGAACTCATTCATCGGCCTGTCACAGGTGCAGCAAGCGACCCTTGCCACCGTCGCACCCGGTATCGCCGAGGCACTCGTCGCGACAGCAATTGGTCTGTTCGCCGCTATTCCAGCGGTTATTGCCTACAACCGCTTCAGCACTCGCAGCGAGAACCTGCTTGGGCACTACTACAACTTTGCTGACGAATTCAGCGCCATCCTGCATCGCCGCCTGCACAGCCAACACGCGGGGTAAGCCACCATGGACATGCGAGCGACCAGAAACAAACGCAAGCCAAAGGCTGAAATGAACGTAGTGCCCTACATCGACGTCATGCTGGTACTACTGGTGATCTTCATGGTCACCGCACCGATGATGACCCAGGGCGTGCAGATCGAACTACCTAAAGTGGCCGCCGAGGCGCTTGAGCCAGACAACCCTGCATCCATCGTGACAGTGTCGGTGGAAGCGAGCGGCGGCTATCACTGGAATCTTGGTGAAAACGTTGAGACCGACAGCTATCAGCACAGCTCCGCCACGCTGGACGACCTGACCCGTGAGCTTGCCGCTGTCACCAATACGCAGCCTGACACCCAGGTGTTCATCCGCGCCGATGCGGCAGCCGGCTACGGCCTAGTCGTTGCCGCGATGGCTGCACTACAGCAGGCCGGTATCAGCCAGCTTGGCCTGATTACGGAAGCGCCATGAGCACAGCAAGCCCTTTCCTGATCGACTCGCAATACCGCTGTAGCGAACCCAGCGAAGAGCGCAGCAAGTTAGCGCTACCGCTGCTCGCCACGGCGGTGCTGCACGCAGCCATCGCCGCCGCGCTGTGGCAAGGCTGGGCGCCGGTCAGCGCGCTGCCGGTAGCAGACAAACCAAGCCTGCGCACTCAACTCGTTACCCTTCCCGCACCACAACCTGAGCCGATAGCCGAGCTGCCTGCCGCGCCGCAGCCTGAGCCCACCCCACCGCCACCTGTGGTAGAAGCGCCGCCGCCAAAACCGGTGGTAGACGAGGCAGCCATTGCCCGACGAAGGGTCGCCGAGGAGCAGCAACGCCAACGCGAGCTGCAGCAACAGCGAGAGGCCCAAGAGCAAGCGCGAAAGCTGGCCGAGCAACAGCGACTGGCGGAAGCGGCGGCGGCCGAACAACAGCGCCGCGATGCACTGGCGAGAGAGCAAGCCCAAGCACGAGCCGCCGCAGAGGCAGCAAGAGCCGCAGCTGAGAGGCAGTATCGCCCGATCAGCAAGCCCGAGCCTGACTACCCCAGGCGCGCCTTGGCACAGAAGCTTGAGGGCGATTGCACAGTCGAGTACGACGTCACCGCCAGCGGGCACGTCGATAATCCCCGACTGGTAGCCGGGGCCTGCGATAACCCGCTGTTTGCTCGTCCCTCGCTGGCTGCGGCCAAGGATTTTATTTATCAACCCCGCCTGGTCGATGGCCAGCCGGTTACAGTAGCCGGAGTGCGTAATACCTTCCGCTACCGCCTGTCACAGTGAGTTATACATGAGTTGGCAAAACCCGGAATTTCACCGTCAGCTGGAAGTAGTCGACGACCGCTCCATCAACCCGACCGGCAATCAGGCGCTGGGCAGCATCGCCCTCAGCCGGCGCACGCTGCTCAAGGGGATCGGTGCAGCGTCGCTGACCACCCTGCTACCGTCGCTGCTCAGCGCCTGTAGCGCAGAAAAGGCCCCTATCGGAAAGCAGTTTTTTGGTTTTCAATCAGTTGCAGCGCAAACCTCCAGTACATTCGACTCGGTAGTCGTGCCTGCCGGTTACCGGGCCACACCCTTTTTCAGCTGGGGTGACGCCGTACTGCCGGGTGCACCAAGCTGGCAGCCCGATGCCAGTAACAGCTGGGAGGATCAGCTGATGCAGGCTGGCGACAACAACGATGGCATGCATTACTTCCCGTTTGCCGAGCAGCCCAATGACCGCGGCCTGTTGGTGGTCAATCACGAATACGTGAACCCGACACTGCACCCAGACGGCATGCAGTTCACTGCCGGGCCCGACAACAGCCGTAGCCGCCCACCAGAACAGGTGTACAAGGAAATAGCTGCACATGGGTTGAGCATCATCGAGATCCGCCGCTCTGCTCATGGCCAGTGGCAGCGGGTCGCTGACTCACCACTCAACCGCCGTATCACCGCGGCAACCCCAATGGCGGTCAGCGGTCCGCTCGCCGGCCACCCGGCTATGCGTACAGAAAGTGACCCGCAGGGGCTGGAGATTCTGGGTACCATCAACAACTGTTCGATGGGCGCAACGCCCTGGCAAACCTATTTGGCCTGCGAAGAGAATTTCCACAATTACTTCGTCAACCGCGATGAAGCTGATTACAACGCACGCCCCAGCCACAAACGCTACGGCATCGGCCTTGGCGGCAGCAGCCGCTACTACGCCTGGGAAGCAGTGGAGCCGCGCTTCAACGCTACGCCCGACGCCAGCCGCCCGCATCTAGGACACGTAAACGAACCCAACCGTTTTGGCTGGGTCGTCGAGGTGGACCCCTTCGACCCAACCCATAAACCACGCAAACGCACGGCCATGGGCCGCCTTGGCCGCGAGTGCGCCACCTGCGTGATCGACGACAACGGCCACATGGCGGTGTACTCCGGCGATGATGCGCGGGGTGAGTACGTATACAAGTTCGTTCCGCAGCAGCCCTACCAAGCCGGTAACAGCAGCCACAACCGCGACCTGCTGGATGCAGGCACACTCTATGCCGCCCAGTTTGACGCCGACGGCCGGGGCCGCTGGCTACCCCTGCGCTGGGGAGAACCTGGCCTCACGCCAGATAACGGCTTCGCAGACCAACACGCCGTGTTACTCAATGCCCGCGGCGCAGCGGATGCTGTTGGCGCGACGCCGATGGACCGCCCCGAGTGGGTGGCCTCGCACCCGACCACCCGCGAGATGTACGTCAGCCTGACCAACAACACCGAGCGCGGCAAGGCAGACCCGGTCGACGCTGCCAACCCGCGCGAGGAAAACGTGCACGGTCAGATTCTGCGCTGGCGCGAGGACGGCGCCGACCCGTGGGCAACTGAATTTGAGTGGGATTTGTTTGTCCTGGCCGGCGAGCGCCAGAAGGCTGATGGCAGCATCCCGCCCAATCGCGTAGGCACCATCAACGGCGACCCGTTCTCCTCACCTGACGGCATGGCCTTTGACCCGAGCGGGCGTCTGTGGATTTTGACCGATGCCGACGAAGAGGCGCCCTACACCGCCGACATTGGCTGCAACCAGATGCTCTGCGCAGACCCGCTCAGCCGCGAAATACGCCGTTTTCTGGTAGGTCCACGGGGCGCTGAGATCACCGGTATCACCTGGACACCGGACGCGCGGGCCATGTGGGTGAACGTCCAGCATCCGGGCATCAGCTACCCGGCCAGCGACGGTAAGACCCGCCCACGCTCGACAACCGTGCTGATCACGCGAGAGGACGGCGGCGTTATCGGGAGCTGAACAATCGGCCGTCTGGCGGGTCACACAAATGAGTCTTTAACCACATAAGGAAACGACACATGGACCTGATTCGCATCCTGATCGCCATCTTGCTGCCGCCGCTGGGCGTGTTTCTGCAGGTTGGTTTTGGTGGCGCCTTCTGGCTGAACATCCTGCTGACACTGCTGGGTTACATTCCCGGCATCGTGCACGCGGTGTGGATTATCGCCAAGCGCTAACGTCAGTCGCTCGCCTTGCCGGAGGACACCTCCGAGCAAGGCGACGCCCAACTAGTCGCCCGAACAACGCTATGAATCAGCGATTAGCAGCGTCCAGCTGCTGCACAGCAATGGCGTCGCTGGCAGCGTTTAACCAGGCCGCAATCGTAAAGTCATAAGCTGTACGAGATGGGTTGCAGGCCTTGCTAAAGAAGCAATAGTCCACTTGAGGCCGCCCGGCCGCGAGGTAGCGTAGATAGGTTTTTGCCATTGGCTGGTTAAAGAGCGTAAACATGCTCTTCTCCATCTCCAGCCCTTCGGTCTCGGCAAAGTCGATGCCCTGGTCATAGTCGTAGAGCAACACCAGGGACCAGGCGGCCGCCAAGTGATGACCACCCACCACCGTTTGCAACTCCCCATTCAACAGCGCTCGTGTTGCGCGCTCTGTCATATTGATGGTCGACAGCAATACATCCTCGCCCGGCACTCGTCCGCTGCTGCGCAAACCATCACTGGCACCAAATGCCATCAGATCGCTGCCCGTCCAGATCAATCGAATATCGGGATAACGGTTGAGCAAAATCGGCGTCTGGTAGCGGGCATGTTCTTGCTGCCAATCTCCGTACACGGTTTGACGCAGGTGCACGCGAGCAAACTCGCTGGCAGCGCGCAGCATCCCCGCGGTGCGACGACGCGAGCTGTCCGTAGTGCGATCACCCGAGATAGCGACCATCTCAAGTACATCGTTCTGCTCCCCTGGCCATTTGCGCTGAGCGCGCAGGATCAGTGCTCGTGCGCTGAGGTATCCGGCCTCTTCCGCATCTGGCACCAGGCTGCCCAACCAGTGTGGTAAGCGCTGACGGGGGTAGCCAAGCAGAGCGCGCTCCTTGCGCTGAACGCCATTGTAGGCGACGAACACCCGCTGGCCCGCGCGCTCTGCCAGCTCCAGCTGGCCCGTGAGGGCCTGTTTGTCGGCAGCAATCAGCAAATAGTCAGGTCGCTGCGTGACAGGCCGCTCGACGACATCACGCACCAGACTCAACTGCGCCAGGTGGTCGCGTTCAGCGTAGAGTATCTCCAGCTCTACGCCGAGGCTGGCTGCGGCATGCTGTAAACCCTCGGCAGCGTCCATCCAGAAGGGCTCGTCCGGCTTGCCCGGGCTCACAAACACCACATTCATCGCCAACAATGGTGCGGAAAACAAGCCGCACGATGCCAAACCCAGAAGCAGGCAAAGACGTCGGCACAGCCGGTGGCTGAATGTAAGAAAGATCAATGGCAATGGAAACATCGTGCAATGACAACGGGGCTGCTGGATGAGCAATCGGGATGACAGCATTCAGCCAAAGCAGTTAGCCTGCCCGCTGCTGAATCCTTGTATGGTAACAGAAGCAAGGCGACCCGATGCAGCGCCCATCACACCGTGGAGAGTCAAATGAAAAGAAACCTGCTTGCCAGCGCTCTGCTGCTCTGCTCCGGCCTGGTTCAGGCCGCCAGTATCGATGTGTACCGCGACCCAAACTGTGGTTGCTGCCATGCGTGGATTGAGCACCTGCAGGAAAACGGCTTTGAGGTAACAGACCATGTCACCGCTAATGTGGTAACGCTGAAGCAGCAACTGGGCATTTCGCCAGATTTGCGCTCCTGTCACACCGCGATTTACAAGGATATGTTCATCGAAGGGCACGTACCGGCCAGCGACATATTGGCTGCAGACGCGGATAGCGGCCTGCGCGGCCTGGCGGTACCTGGCATGCCGATTGGCTCGCCCGGCATGGAGATGGGGGACAGACAAGACCCATATGAGGTCATCGCGATTGACGCCGACGGCCAGCGGCAGGTGTTCAACCGCCACTGACCGGGCAAGCCCTGATGTTTCAGGGCCTTGCTCGCATCACTCAAACACCTCTTCGATATGCGGGCCGAACCAGCTTTCAGCCCGCTCACGCGCCTGGCGCTGCACATCGCGGTCAATGTACATGGCCACCAGGGCCAGAGCCGACGCGAACACGCCAAGATCATCGGTGAATCCGACCAACGGCGTGAAGTCCGGTACCGCATCCAGCGGCGCAATAAAGTAGGCCAGCACGCTAAAAATAACAGCTTTGGCCCAACTGGGCGTTTCCGGACGTCTAGCCGCGTAGTAGAGGCAGAGCGCTTTCTCTACCACTTCGCGACCGGCAAGCCGGGCATGGTTGGCCAGTTTTTGCCAGAATTCTCGATCAGTAAAAGTCGATTTCATAACGGCTGACTCCAGTTGGCTGCCAACAATGGCATAGCAACGATGGTAATCAGCTCGTCAGAGCGCTGCAACCGCCCGATTGGGCGTGTCAGCCTCAGCAGCTGCTGATCACTGTCTGATCGCGGCCTGCACGCTTGGCTTCGTACATGCTTTCGTCCGCCGCCTTCAACCAGTTGTCCCTGCTCTGCTGCCCCGTCAGCAAGCTGCCGCCGATAGACACCGTCACGGGCTGACCGTCCGGGCGGCGCAGCTGCTCGCGTACGCGCTGCTGAATATGCCGGGCTATTGTCTGCAAACTGGCATCATCTGCCTTCGGCACCAGGAGTACAAACTCCTCCCCTCCCAGCCGGAACAGCCGGTCGGACGGACGGCACACCTCTCGTACCGCGGCCACAAAGCGTACCAACACCTGATCGCCGATGGCATGGCCGAACTGGTCGTTCACCTGCTTGAAGTGGTCAAGATCGAGCACCAGCAAGCCAAAGTTGATGTCATACCGCCTGCTATCGGCGATGGCGATATCCAACTCGCTGTCCATGGTGCGCCGGTTTCCGGCGCCGGTAAGCGGGTCGAGAGTAGCCAGGCGTGAGAGCTGGCGGCGCTGCGCACGCCCGCGAAAGGCGAAGACGAAGGCAAACAAACCGCAAAGCAGGCAGGTCACAACGAAGGACGCCATCTGATAATGGCTTTCAAATACCCGTTCGGGGTGCAGCCAACCGTACGCGCAGATCGCAATCAACGTCGTCATGGTTGCAACCAGGCTTTGCAACGGCGGCACCACAAAGAAGTTAAACAGGATGAGCACGTACATCCAGAACAGGCCGTTGGCGCCCAACTTGGCAGCCACCAAAAACGCACCAACCGAATAGATGAGAGCCAGAAACTGGCCAGGACGAATGGTGTCACCACTGCGCCAGGCATAAACCACGGCCAGGATGCTGCTGACCACCAGAAAGGTATCGGTAGCCCCCACTAGCCAACTGCCCTCACTCAGGCGGAAGACAGCATAGGGTGCGATGCCGACGATGGCCAGAAGACCAACCAGCGTGATGATAGACAGCTGAAAGTCATCCTTCAGCCTGGACCAGAATGTCCGCATGCAGTGAACTCTGCAGTTGTTGTTTTTTATCAGTCAGCCCCCCAACGACCGACTACGCCGGGGGCTTCTGTTTGGCATCCGGTCGCAATGCGACCATAACCGGAGCTGTAGTCAGGCACAACAGCTGATTGCATAGCGCCATTATCTGGCGCCATTTATTCAGGCCGCTGCGCTGGCCTGAATACGTTGCACCATGGCGCGCAAGCCATTGCCACGGGTAACGCTCAGGTGTTTGAGCAGATTCAGATCGCTGAAATACCCTTCGATATCAAATTCGCGAATACTGGCTGCGTCTTTTCCATTGTAGGCAGCAAGTACCACCGCGAGCAGCCCTTTGACGATAAAAGCATCACTGTCTGCGTCAAAATAGAGCCTGTCGCCGTCACGGCGGCTAACCAGCCATACCTGACTCTGGCAGCCGCGCACCAGATTTTCTTCGGTGCGCTGGGCAGCATCAAGCTCGGGCAGCTCGCGCCCGAGATCAATGATGTACTTGTA
This sequence comes from Pseudomonadaceae bacterium UBA836, assembly GCA_002296055.1. Taxonomy (GTDB): domain Bacteria; phylum Pseudomonadota; class Gammaproteobacteria; order Pseudomonadales; family Pseudomonadaceae; genus Halopseudomonas. The sequence continues at coordinate 11,176 of DBHE01000260.1, read as the reverse complement.
ACGGTCTTCCCAGCTGTCGAAAAACGACAGGGTATCAACGATATCCTCGCTGGTGATCTCCGTACCAAATCGACTCATGTGTTGCTGTCCTCAAAAAAACATGCCGGTTTCAAGCTGGGCTTCTTCACTCATCATGTGGCGCTGCCAAGGCGGATCGAATACCAGATTGACCTTGACCTCATCCACGTTGGGCACCAGTTTGACGCGGTATTCAACATCTCCAACCAGCACCGGGCCCATACCGCAGCCAGGGGCTGTGAGCGTCATTTCAATGGTGACCTTGTGCGCCGACTGATCGACCTCGACAGCATAGACAAGTCCCAAATTCACCAGATCAACCGGAATTTCCGGGTCATAAACGGTTTTTAGCGCCTCCCAGACCTGCTCCTCACGGATTTGGTCATCCTCTGCCTCGGGGAAAGACAGCAGCTCTGGCTCAAGCCCCAGGGCTTCAGCGTCGGTGCCATCCACCCGCACCATCTGGCCATTGTAGGTAACGGTGTAGTTACCCCCAAGCGCCTGGGTGATGGTGACAAAGGTATCCTTGGGGATGGTCAGGGGAGTTCCGTCGGGGACTCGGCGAGCCGGGCAATCGGCCCGCGCTACCACCATGCGACGTTCCATCAGAGTTCCTCACAGCAAGACATGAAGGCGCGGCATCAGTGGACGCGCCCTTAACAGCGACGAATCAGTCAACGCTGAAGCTTTCGCCGCAGCCGCACTCGTCCTTGACGTTGGGGTTCACGAATTTGATCTGTTTATTGATGCCCTCTCGCACCAGATCAATCTCGGTGCCGGACAGCATTTGCAGACTGTCGCCATCAACCAGCAGCTCAACCTGCTCGTCCAGCTGATAGTGCAGGTCACTCGCGCCAGCCTGCTCTACCAAGTCGATCACATACTTGAACCCGGTGCAGCCGCTTTTCTTGACGCTTAAGCGCACAGCCTTACCCTGCTGCCCGCCAAGCTGGTGGCGAAAATGCGCCAACGCAGCGGGGGTAACGGTTACTACTGGTTGACTGGGATCGAAGGATTCAACGCTCATCTGATGACTCCTAAAGAAACTGCCGTACTTTTTCCAAGGCCACGAACAGTCGGTCAATATCGGCACGGGTGTTATAGAAAGCCAGACTTGCCCGCACCGTACCTGGAATACCGTATTGCTCCATGATCGGCTGCGCACAGTGATTGCCCGTACGCACCGCAACACCTTGCTGATCGAGCAACATGCCCACATCGTTGGGGTGCGCGCCCTCCAGCAAAAAGCTCATGACGCTGGTCTTGTTGGCCGAGGTACCGACCAAACGCACGCCCGGCGTGGCTTTGGCGCGCTCTTCTGCGTAGGCCAGCAGCGCCTGCTCGTGGGCGGCGGCGCCGGCTCGGTCGAGCTGATTCAGATAATCAATGGCCGCGCCAAAGGCAATCACACCGGCGATATCGGGTGTGCCCGCCTCAAATTTATAGGGCAGCTGATTGAAGGTCGTGCCGGCAAAGCTCACCGTCTCAATCATCTCACCACCACCCTGGTAGGGCGGCATCGCCTCCAGCAGCGTCGTCTTGCCGTAGAGCGCGCCCAAGCCCGTCGGGCCAAACAGCTTGTGGGCCGAGAATACGTAAAAGTCGCAATCCAGCGCCTGCACATCCACCGGCCAATGACTGACCGCCTGAGCGCCGTCAATCAAGACCAGCGCACCTGCAGCGTGGGCCAGCTGCACCACCTGCTCGACCGGATTGACTGTGCCGAGGGCGTTAGATACATGGCCACAAGCGACCATTTTTACGCGCTCATCCAGCATGCCTTCAAGCGCCGCCAGGTCCAGCGTGCCTTCGGCATCGACCGGTATTGGCTCTACGCTGGCGCCCCTCTCGGCCGCCACCAGCTGCCAGGGCACGATATTGGAATGGTGCTCCATGGCCGACACCAGCACCCGATCGCCAGCCTTCAGGTTGGCTCGGCCCCAACTGGCGGCTACCAGATTGATGCCTTCGGTAGTGCCACGGGTCCAGATGACCTGGCGTGCCTCAGGTGCATTGATAAACTCGGCCACCTTCACACGGGCCGCTTCAAACTTTTGCGTTGCCCGGTCAGCCAGCGCGTGGGCGCCGCGATGGACGTTGCTGTTGTCCTGCTCGTAGTAGTCCACCAGTGCCTGGATCACCGCCCGCGGCTTCTGCGTGGTAGCGGCGTTGTCCAGGTATACCAACGGGTGGCCGTTAACCTCCTGATGCAAAATCGGGAAGTCGGCGCGCACTCGCTCGGCATCAAAGGCCAGTGGCTTTACCTGCTCATTCATAACCGATCTGCCCTACCATCTCGCTAGCCTGGCCAAACAACGACACCAGCCGCGGGCGCAGATAATCCTGCACCGCCTGCTCCGGCACTTGGTTAAGCAGCTCGTTGATGAAGCCGAAGCTCAACATGGTGACGGCATCGGCATGCGACACGCCACGGCTTTGCAGATAGTAGAGCGAGGTTTCATCCAGCTGGCTGATGGTCGCGCCGTGAGCGCAACGCACGTCATCAGCGTAGATTTCCAGCTCCGGCTTGGTGTTGATCTCGGCGGTGCGCGAGGTCAGCAGGTTCTTGTTGCTGAGCTCGGCCAGCGTCTTCTGCGCCTGCGGATGAATGTGAATCCGGCCATTGAAGACTGCTTTGGCGGCGTCACCAATGATGCCGCGGAACACCTCGTTGCTGGTGCAATGGGGCACGCAATGCTCGACGTTGGTGTGATAGTCGATCACCTGGCGATTACGCGGCAGGTAAATGCCATTCAAATCCAGATGGGCGCCCTCGCCCAGCATGTTCACCTGGTAGTCGATGCGCTTGAGGCGACTACCCTGAGCCAGGGTAAAACCGTGGAAACGCGCATCACGCTGCAGGTTCACGTGCACACCACCAACGTGCAGCAGGTCTTCCTGTTCCAGGTTGATGCGGTAGTGCTGCACCTGCGCATTCTGGCCTACAACCACCTCGGTGAGGCTGTTGACAAAGCCGTTCTGGGCATGGGCGTCAGAGGCGTAATGCTCAATCAGCTCGGCCTGGGCATTGTCTTCCAGCACCACCAGCAAGCGCTGGCTAGCGGCTACCGGCGTGCGCTGCGGAGTACTGAGGTTGACCACGTACAACGGCTTCTCCAGGCGTACGCCACGCGGCACGTGCACCAGCACGCCATCAGCGGCCCAGGCGTTGCTGAGCGCCGCAAACAGGTGGCGCTCACTGTCGACCACTTTACCCAGATGCTGGCCGATCAATGCGCGCTGTTCTGCGTCAGCCGCGCCAAAACGTACGACCTCCGCCGGCAAACTGCTGGAATGCTCCGTACTGAAGCGTCCGTTGATGAACACCAGGCGGGTCGCGTCCAGCTGCAGCTGTTCAACCTCGTCCAGAGCGTGGCTATCAGGCGCGTTGCTCCAACCCAACTGCTGATACTGCTGTAATGGCGCCAGCGACAGATACTTCCAGTTTTCGGTCTTGCGCGTCGGCCAGCTTGCCTCACCCCACGTGCTGGCGCCCTGCTCACGCAGGCCCGCCAGCCACTCGGGTGACTGCTGCTGTGCCGCCAGCTGCAAGGCCGTCTGTTGAAAATCGCTCATCGGATCAAACCACCTCGTTTTCCAGCCAGCCGTAACCCTTGGCTTCCAGCTCCAGTGCCAGGCTCTTATCGCCGGACTTGACGATGCGACCACCGGCCAGCACGTGCACATAATCAGGCACGATGTAGTCGAGCAGGCGCTGATAGTGAGTTACCACCAGAAAGCTGCGCTTGCCGTCACGCATGGCGTTGACGCCATCGGCAACGACCTGCAGGGCGTCGATGTCCAGACCGGAGTCGGTCTCGTCGAGAATGCACAGCTCCGGCTCAAGCAGCATCATCTGCATGATCTCGTTACGCTTCTTCTCGCCACCGGAAAAACCTTCGTTGACGCCGCGCTTGAGGAAGCTGGCATCCAGGTTGACGCGCTTGCAGGTCTCGCGGGCCAGCTTCAGAAAGTCCACCGAGGAGATTTCATCCAGCCCCTGGTGCTTGCGTTTTGCATCGACTGCCGCCTTGAGAAACTCCATGTTGCTGACACCCGGAATCTCAACCGGATACTGGAACGCCAGAAACAGACCTTCACGCGCGCGCTCCTCGGTTTCCAGCTCCAGCAGATCCTGCCCTTTGAAGGTCACCGAGCCTGCAGTCGCCTCATAGCCAGGACGGCCGGAGAGCACGTTACCCATGGTGCTTTTGCCTGAACCATTGGGCCCCATGATGGCGTGTACTTCGCCCGGCTTGATGTCGATAGACAGCCCTTTGAGGATATCTTTCTCTTCAACTTTCGCGTACAAGTCTTTGATATTTAGCATCATTTATGCCTAATAAATTACTTTAACCGTTGTCAGGCGGCGCGCTGCGCTCAGCCCACTGACCCTTCGAGACTCACCTCAAGCAGCTTGCCGGCTTCCACCGCAAACTCCAT
>DBHE01000260.1:4368-6380 GCA_002296055.1 Pseudomonadaceae bacterium UBA836 | reverse complement strand
CCTCGCGGCAGAAGCCGTTAACGATCATCGAGACCGCCTTTTCGGCATCCAGACCGCGCTGCTGGCAGAGGAACATCTGGTCATCGCTGACCTTGGAGGTCGTAGCCTCGTGTTCCACAACGGCGCTCGGGTTCTTGCTTTCGATATATGGGAAGGTATGCGCACCGCAGCGATCACCGATCAGCAGCGAGTCACATTGGGTGTAATTACGTGCGCCATCCGCACCGGGGTTGATACGCACCAAGCCACGATAAGCGCTGTCACTGCGACCCGCTGAAATACCTTTGGCAACGATGGTAGAACGCGTGTTCTTACCCAGATGGATCATCTTGGTGCCGGTGTCGGCCTGCTGGAAGTTGTTGGTCAGGGCAACCGAGTAGAACTCACCCACACTGTTGTCGCCCTTGAGCACACAGCTTGGGTACTTCCAGGTAACGGCAGAGCCGGTCTCAACCTGCGTCCAGGAGATTTTGGCATTGTTGTGAGCGATGCCGCGCTTGGTCACAAAGTTGTAGATGCCGCCCTTGCCATTGGCATCGCCCGGATACCAGTTCTGCACGGTGGAGTACTTGATTTGCGCATCGTCCAGCGCAACCAGCTCTACTACAGCCGCGTGCAGCTGGTTCTCGTCGCGCATCGGCGCGGTACAGCCTTCGAGGTAGCTCACGTAAGAGCCCTCATCAGCGACGATCAGCGTGCGTTCGAACTGCCCGGTGTTCATTTCGTTGATGCGGAAGTAGGTAGACAGCTCCATCGGGCATCGGACGCCCTTGGGAATATAAACAAAGGAGCCATCGGAGAAGACCGCGGAGTTCAGCGCAGCGTAGTAGTTATCCTTCTGCGGCACGACGCTACCGAGGTATTTCTGCACCAGCTCGGGGTACTTGTGCACCGCCTCGCTAATCGGGCAGAAAATGACGCCGGCTTCGTACAGCTTTTCGCGGAAGGTAGTAACAACAGAAACCGAGTCAAACACGGCATCAACGGCCACACCGGCGAGCATTTCTTGCTCGTGCAGCGGGATACCCAGCTTCTCGTAGGTGGCCAGCAGCTCCGGATCTACCTCATCGAGGCTCTTGGGCTTGCTGTCCATGCTCTTGGGAGCGGAATAGTAGGATACCGCCTGAAAGTCGATTTCCGGGTAGTGCACGTGGGCCCAAGTAGGCTCTTCCATTTCCTGCCAGGCGCGAAACGCCTTCAGGCGCCATTCCAGCAGCCACTCAGGCTCTTCCTTCTTGGCGGAAATGAAACGGATCACGTCCTCATTCAGCCCCGGTGGCAGGGTCTCGGACTCAATGGCAGAGTGGAACCCCGCCGCGTAGTCCTTTCTGATAAGGCTTTCGACTTCTTCAGTCACGGTATCACCTCAGATTCTGCAATCGCAGCAAAGCCGGATTGCCAGTTCTTGATTCAGGCCTGCGCCGGCACGTGGCTGGCACACAAGTGGAGAGCTCTACGGCTCTTTCAGATAATGCGCTCCAGCTCGCTGACCGTGTGGCGCGCTCTGGAGATGCGGTCCTGCCGCGAACTCACCCGGCGGATGTCCTCGCGTGACACCAGCTCTGCCAGGGTGATGTCATTGAGAAACTGGCGTAGTCGGGCGCTCAGGTCAGACCACAAATGGTGCGTCAAACACACCTCGCCGTCCTGGCAGTCACCCTTGCCCAGGCAACGCGTCGCATCCATTGAGTCATTCACCGCCTCGACAATCTGCGCCACGCTGATGGCAGCAGCGCCGCCCGCCAGCCGGTAGCCACCGCCAGGGCCGCGCACGCTTTCCACCAGTTTGCTGCGCCGCAACTTGGCAAAAAGCTGTTCCAGATAGGAAATGGAAACACCCTGGCGCATCGATATATCGGCCAGCGTGATGGGGCCCTGGTCTTCATGCAACGCCAGATCCAGCATGGCTGTAACGGCGTAACGACCCTTGGTAGTCAGTCGCATAGACGCTCTCAAGCGGTTGATTTCACCGCGACACTATGCAATATCCAAGCAATTCAGTCAAGTATTAC
>DBHE01000260.1:0-3989 GCA_002296055.1 Pseudomonadaceae bacterium UBA836 | reverse complement strand
CCGCGAGACACTTACACAGATACACAACAAATGTCGCCAAATTGCGTGAATTCTCGCCGACGGCAGTGCTATGGTTGGCGACCTGAGTGACACCAATAAATAAGAAGGAGCCATGCGCAATGAGCCACCATCAGCAGTTCTACATCAATGGCCAGTGGGTAGCCCCCAAAGGCGACCAGCAGCTTGATGTCATCAACCCGGCAACCGAAGAAGCGGTCGCCAGCATCGCGCTGGGTAACAAGGAAGACGTTGACGTCGCTGTTGCTGCCGCACGCGCCGCTTTCCCCAGCTTTGCTGCCACTAGCCGTGAAGAGCGCATCGCGCTGCTTGAGCGCGTAATTGACGTATTCAAAAAGCGCATGGGTGACGTTGCCGAGGCTATCTCACAGGAAATGGGCGCACCGACCAAGCTGGCGCAAACGGCACAGGCCCCGTCTGGCCTGTCGCACTTCATGACCGCACTGGAAGCACTCAAGCACTTCGAATTTGAAGAAGAGATCGGCACCACCCTGGTGGTAAAAGAGCCCATCGGTGTCTGCGGCCTGATTACGCCCTGGAACTGGCCGATGAACCAGCTGACCTGCAAGATCGCTCCGGCACTGGCCACCGGCTGCACCATGGTACTCAAGCCCTCCGAGGTCGCCCCACTGTCGGCCTTGATTCTGGCCGAAATTCTCGATGAAGCGGGCGTACCCGCCGGCGTCTTCAACCTGGTCAATGGCGACGGCCCGACTGTCGGCGCTGCCATGTCTGCTCACCCGGACATCGACATGATGTCCTTCACTGGCTCTACCGCAGCGGGCCGCCAGGTCATGACCAACGGCGCCCAGACAATCAAGCGCGTGGCCCTGGAGCTGGGCGGCAAGTCGGCCAACATTCTGCTTGATGACGTGAACTTCGAGAAAATGGTCGCCCATGGCGTCATGTCCTGCATGAACAACAGCGGCCAATCCTGCAACGCGCCGACCCGCATGCTGGTGCCCAACAGCCGTATGGACGAGGTCGCTGCCATCGCCCAGGCCGCTGCTGCCAAGGTGAAGGCTGGCGACCCGAAGGCCGCCGACACCGTGATGGGCCCGGTTGTGTCCAAAGCCCAGTGGACCAAGATTCAGGACCTGATCAGCGCTGGCATCGACGAAGGTGCCAAGGTCGCTGCCGGCGGCCCGGGTCGCCCGGAAGGGCTGGACAAGGGTTACTACGTCAAGCCCACCGTGTTCACCCACGTGAACAACGAGATGACCATCGCCCGCGAAGAAATCTTCGGCCCGGTGCTGTCAATCATCGGCTATGAAGATGAAGACGACGCGGTACGCATCGCCAATGACACCCGCTACGGCCTGTCCGGCTACGTCTCTTCCGGTGACCTGGACCGTGCGCGTAATGTGGCCCGCCGCATTCGTACCGGCATGGTGCATCTGAACGGCGCGCCGCTGGATCCGAAAGCCCCCTTCGGTGGCTACAAGGAGTCCGGTATCGGTCGCGAGTGGGGCCATTACGGGTTTGACGACTTCCTGGAAGTGAAGTCCATCTACGGCTACGCCGCCAAGGCCTGAGCCAGCACCTGCCCGGCCGCAATGGCCGGGCAGGCTTTCCTACTTCCCTAGAGCAACTTGCTCACCAGCAGTGTCGCTGCTGTCACAATCAACGCCACCGCAATCAGCACCAGCAGCCCATCCCGGGCAACCAGCGCCAAGCCTAGAATGGCCAGCGCCAAACCGACAATCGATGACGAAAATGGTACCAGCTCAAGCATTGGCAACGCTGCTGCAACTGCTACGCACAACCCGGCGATAAGCAGTGTCGAGGTGCGGTGCAGCATAAAACCCAGACGCGGCTTGATCAGCTTATCGATGCGCCGTGCGGTCGGCGTGACCCAATTGATAGCCTTGCGCAGCCGCGCTTGAGGCACCGCCCGGTCTAGGATGAATGCTGGCAACCAGAAGTTGCTGCGGCCGCACAACATTTGCACAGCAATCAGCATTACAAAGATCCCCGCGAACACCGCCATGCCCGGAATGCCGCTCAGCGGCGAAAACAGCACCACGCCCATGATCAGCAATAGCGGCCCGAACGAGCGCCGCCCTACCGAGTCCACGACCGCGCGCATCGACACCTCGTCCTGCTCTGCGGCCAGACCATCCACGTGTTTGAGCAACTGCTCCAGATTTTGCGGTGATGCGTCCACCTGACGAACTCCTTTTGCCGGCGATCTACGCTCAAGCAGACTCGGCGCAAGCGTTTTTTGTTCCTGCAGAATGCAAAAAGGCCCCTGCCCTTGCGGGCAGAGGCCTTATCGGTCAGCGCGGGATTAACCCAGCGACTTGACCGCTTCGATCATCTGAACCATGACCTTCTGGGCATCGCCGTACACCATGGAGGTGTTGTCGAGGAAGAACAGTTCGTTCTCGACGCCGGAGTAGCCCTTGCCCTGGCCACGCTTGACGACGTAGGCCTGACGCGCCTGATCCACGTTAAGGATCGGCATGCCGTAGATCGGGCTGGACTTGCGGGTGCGCGCAGCGGGGTTAACCACGTCGTTGGCGCCCAGCACGATGGCAACATCAGCCTGTGCGAAGTCTTCGTTGATGTCTTCCAGGTCGTAAATGATGTCGTACGGTACACCAGCTTCGGCCAGCAGCACGTTCATGTGGCCAGGCATACGGCCGGCAACCGGGTGAATGGCAAAGCTCACCTCGACGCCCTGCTTCTGCAGCAGCTTCACAAACTCGTACAGCTTGTGCTGCGCCTGCGCCACCGCCAGACCGTAGCCCGGAACAATGATGACCTTGCTGGCGTAGTACATGGCAATAGCAGCGTCAGAGGCGTCGGCAGACTTCATGGTGCCTTGAATCTCGCCGTCAGCACCGTCATCTTCGCCACCAAAGTCGCTGAAGATAATGTTGCTGACCTGGCGGTTCATCGCCTTGGCCATCATCAGGGTCAGCAGCGTACCCGCCGAACCTACGACGGTACCAGCGATGATCATCGCCGGGTTCTGCAGCACAAAACCTTCGAAGGCCACAGCCAGACCAGTGAACGCGTTGTACAGGGAGATCACTACCGGCATATCGGCGCCGCCGATCGGGGTTGTGAGCAGCACACCCAGCGCCAGAGCAACAGCAAAGAACACCAGAATCAGGAACACCGGTGTTTCTGCAGCGCCGGCAACAGCCATGACACTGATGATGGCACCAATAAACAGCGCACCACACAGCAGCGCCGCGTTAACGTACTGGTGCTTGGCCACGCGCCAGGTCTTGTTCATGCGACCGTCCAGCTTGGCCCAGGCAATCAGCGAGCCAGACAGGGCAACCGCACCAATCAAACCACCAAGAATGGCCAGTACGGTCACGACAACACCGTGTGCCAGCGCATTACCGGACAGCAGTTCGGTTGCAGCGATAGCCGCAGCCGCGCCGCCACCCATACCGTTGTACAGGGCAACCATTTGCGGCATATCGGTCATGGCAACGCGCTTGCCGCTGAACCAGGCCCAACCAGTACCCAGACCCAGGGCAATGATCAGCAGGAACAGGTTGGTGCCAAGGTGCGCTTCGGCGCGCGGGGCTACGTCAAAGCCATACAGGAAGGCGGCAACCACAGCCACCAGCATACCGCCGCCGGCGACGATGATGCCTGAGCGCGCGGTAACCGGGCTGGCCATGCGCTTGAGGCCGTACAGGAACAGAAACGCTGCGACAAAGTAGGCCGCGTCAATCAGAAAAGCACTGAACATGGTCTACTTACTCCTTGTCTGCGCCAGGCGCTTTGTTGGTGGGCTTGAACATTTCCAGCATGCGTTCAGTTACCACGTAGCCGCCAGCTGCGTTGCCCGCACCCAGCAGTACGCCGACAAAACCAATGACCTGCTCCAGGGTGGAGCCGGCGTTCAGCAGCGCCCACATCGCACCTACAACCACGATACCGTGGATAAAGTTGGAGCCCGACATCAGCGGGGTGTGCAGAATGGCCGGTACACGGCCGATGAT
>DBHE01000255.1 GCA_002296055.1 Pseudomonadaceae bacterium UBA836 | reverse complement strand
GAGCCATACTAATTCGGCAAACATCTTTCCGTAATGTTTGTCGGTGGTAACCGAATTGACCTGATGATTCCTCCGAGCGGAGTACGCAGATGGATATCGTAGAGCTCTCCCGATTGCAGTTCGCCATGACGGCGATGATTCACTTCCTGTTTGTGCCATTGACGCTGGGCATGGCTTTTTTGCTGGCGATCATGGAATCGGTCTATGTGATGACCGGCAAACGCATCTACCGTGACATGACCCAGTTCTGGGGCAAGCTGTTCGGTATCAACTTCGCTCTGGGTGTTACCACAGGGCTGGCGATGGAGTTCCAGTTTGGTACCAACTGGGCCTACTACTCGCACTACGTCGGCGACATCTTCGGCGCACCGCTGGCCATTGAAGCACTGATGGCTTTCTTCCTTGAGTCCACGCTGTTCGGTCTGTTCTTCTTCGGTTGGGATCGCATGAGCAAGGTAAAACACCTTGCCGTCACTTGGCTGATGGCGCTCGGCACCAACCTGTCGGCACTGTGGATTCTTATCGCCAACGGCTGGATGCAGCACCCGGTGGGCTCGGAATTTAATATCGAAACCATGCGCATGGAGTTGACTAATTTTGCTGAGGTGCTGTTCAACCCGGTCGCCCAGGTCAAGTTTGTGCATACGGTGTCGGCTGGTTATGTGACCGGCTCTATCTTTGTACTGGCCATCTCCAGCTACTACCTGCTCAAGGGCCGCGACCTGGCCTTTGCCCGTCGCAGTTTTGCCATCGCCTCGGCCTTTGGCCTGGCCAGTGCGCTGTCGGTGATTGTGCTGGGCGACGAGTCTGGTTATGAAGTAGGCGAGGTGCAGCAGGTCAAGTTGGCTGCCGTTGAGGCTGAGTGGGAGACTCAGACGCCGCCGGCTGCCTTCACGCTGATTGGCATACCTAATCAGGCCGCTGAGCACACCGATTACGCGATCAAGATTCCGGCGGTGCTTGGGCTGATTGCCACCCGCTCGCTGGATGAAGAGGTCAAGGGCCTGCAGCAGATCAAGGAAGAGAACCTGGAGCGCATCATCCGCGGCCAGGAAGCCTATGACCTGATGCAGCGCATCCGTTCTGGTGACAAGTCCTCTGCCACGGTCGAGCAGTTCAACGCGGTGCGGGACGACCTGGGCTTTGGTCTGTTGCTCAGCGGCTACACCGACGATGTGTTAAACGCCACACCGGAAGAAATCGCCAACGCGGTAGAGGCCACCGTGCCCAAGGTGTGGCCACTATTCTGGAGTTTCCGGGTCATGGTGGGCAGCGGTTTTCTGATGTTGCTGCTGTTCGTCTGCGCTTTCTGGCACAGCGCACGGCGTACGGTAGACAAGCCCAAGTGGTTGCTCAAATTCGCGCTGTTCAGCCTGCCGCTGCCATGGCTGGCGAGTGAGGCGGGCTGGTTTGTTGCCGAGTATGGCCGTCAGCCCTGGGCCATCGGTGAGGTCTTGCCGACCCATATGGCTGCGTCGCAGCTGAGCCCGGGCGATGTGATCTTTACCCTTATCTCGATTGCCGTGCTCTACAGCATCTTCGTGATCATCGAGATATGGCTGATGACCAAGTACGCGCGCAAGGGGCCATCAAGCCTGCACACCGGGCGCTATGACCTGGAAACTGCCGACGCACAGGAGGCCTGAGCATGGACTATGAAGCATTGCGGTTTATCTGGTGGGTGCTGATCGGGGTTCTGCTGATTGGCTTTGTGGTCACTGATGGCTTTGACATGGGGGTCGCTGCGCTGCTGAAGATTGTTGGCAAGAGCAACGATGAGCGGCGGGTGATGATTAACTCCATCGCGCCACACTGGGACGGTAACCAGGTCTGGCTGGTAACCGCCGGCGGCGCGCTGTTCGCTGCCTGGCCAACGGTGTATGCGGCGTCGTTCAGCGGCTTTTATCTGGCCATGATGCTGACGCTGTTCGCGCTGTTCCTGCGGCCTCTGGCCTTTGAGTACCGCTCCAAGATCGATAGCGAACTGTGGCGCGGCCGCTGGGACTGGGCGCTAACCGCGGGTTCAGCTATTCCTGCGCTGATCTTCGGGGTGGCTTTTGGCAACTTGCTGCAGGGCGTGCCCTTTCACTTCGATAACCTGCTGCGGCTGGAGTACACCGGCAGTTTCTGGGCGCTGCTCAACCCCTTCGCGCTGCTGGCTGGCGTGCTGAGCTTGCTGATGATCGTCAACCACGGTGCGACCTACCTGCAGCTCAAGACCGAAGGCCAGATCAAGGCGCGCAGCGAAACTATCGCCGGTTTGCTGTCACTGGTCTGTGCGGTGCTCTTTGTAATGGCCGGCGTGTGGCTGTGGCTGGGTGTTGACGGGTATCAGGTGGTCAGCGTAATTGATACCAACGGCGACAACCGGACCATCGATAAGGTGGTGGAAATCAGCGCAGGCGCCTGGTTTAACAACTATGCCAAGTTGCCCCTACTGTGGGCCGTGCCGGCACTGGGTGTGATCTGCTTTGTGTTCTGTGCCCTGTTCAGCAAGGCGCGCAAGCACGCGCTGGCGTTTGTCAGCTCGGCGCTGGCAATGGCCATGGTGCTGATTACTGCCGGCCTGAGCATGTTCCCCTTCGTCATGCCGTCGTCCAGCATGCCGAATCACAGCCTGACCATGTGGGATGCGACCGCCAGTGAAACCACGCTGTTCATCATGTTCTGTGTGGCCTG
>DBHE01000048.1 GCA_002296055.1 Pseudomonadaceae bacterium UBA836 | reverse complement strand
CGAAGCATCGGTGGCCATCGACGGAGAGAAAATCGTTGCCGTGGGCCACGACGACATCATGCCGCCTGCCCGAGAGGTAGTGCAGGCAGACGGCCTTTACCTGCTGCCAGGTGCGATCGACAGCCACGTGCACTTCCGTGACCCGGGCTATGCCCACAAGGAAACCTGGAAGACCGGCTCCGCCGCCGCGGCCTGCGGTGGCGTAACCACCGTCTTCGACATGCCCAACACCAACCCGCCGACCGGCACCATTGAAGCCCTGCGCATGAAGCAGAAAGCCGCCGAGTCGTCCTACGTTGATTACGGCATTCACGGCCTGCTGGGTGACGACACCATCGGTCATCTGGAAGAGTTGGTGGACGCCGGTTGCACCAGCTTCAAGGCCTTTGTCGGCAACACCTTTGGCAACCTGCCGGCGCCGACCGATGGCGCGCTGCTCGAAGGTTTCGAGAAGCTGGCGCCGCTCGGCATTCGTACCGTAGTGCACGCCGAGAACTCGTCCATTCTGTTCCGCCGCCAGAAGCGCATGCAGGACGCCGGGCGCATCGACGCGTTGGCGCATTTGGCCGCCCGCCCGGTGGTAGCCGAGATTGAAGCCATTGGCCGCGTGCTGACCCTGGCCGAATGGACCGGTGCACGGGTGCACATCGCCCACCACAGCGCCGCCGATTCGCTGTTTCTGATTCGCGAGGCCAAGCGCCGCGGCGTCGACGTGACCGTTGAGACCTGTCCGCAATACCTGCTGCTCAACACCAACGATGCCGACCGCCTGGGCGGCATCCTGCGTCTGAACCCGCCAATTCGCGAGCCCCGGCACAACCAGCCGCTGTGGGATGCGCTGATGGACGGCACCATCGACATGATCGCCACCGACCACGCGCCGCACGCCCCGGAAGAAAAAACCCGCGAGAACATCTGGGAGTGTGACTGCGGCTTCCCGGGCATCGAAACCCAGATGGCGCTGATGCTCACCGAGGTCAACCGCGAACGCGCCAGCCTGATGGACTACGTGCGCTGGAGCTCCGTCAGCCCGGCCAAGGCCTGGGGCATCTACGGCAAAAAAGGCGTGATCACCCCCGGCGCCGACGCCGACATCGCCATTGTCGACATGCAGCGCAGCGGCATCCTCTCGGAGAACCAACTGCACAGCACCAGCAAGATCTCGCCCTGGCATGGTCGCCCGGTCAAGGGCTATCCGCTGCACACGCTGGTGCGCGGCAAGTTTGTGATGCGCAACGGCGAGCTGGTCACCGAGGCTGCCGGCTGGGGCCGTTCGGTCAAAACCATCCAGCAAATGCCGACACCGCGCCCGCAGAACACCGAGCACTACACCGACGCGATTCTGAGCACGCCTGAGGGTGTGCGCCCGACCGCGGAGCCACGGCGCTGAGCGCAGGAGCAGACTCATGACTGACACCCAATCCACCAGCGCCACGCGGCCGATGATCGAGCTGTCCGATGTGACGGTTCGCTACGGCGGCAATGTGGTCGCGCTGGACAACACCACGCTGCGCATCGACAAGGGCGACTTTGTTGCTCTGGTCGGGCCCAGCGGCTGCGGCAAATCCACCATTCTCAAGCTGGTCGCCGGCCTGCTGGAGCCGACCGCCGGCGCCGCCATTGTCGGCGGCCGCGAGGTGGGCGCTATCGGCAGCCACGCCAAGCGTCTGGGTCTGGCCTTCCAGAACCCGACCATGCTGCCGTGGCTGAGCATTCTGGATAACGTGATGATCCCGCTGAAGATCGTCGAGCCGTTCCGCCAGGACTATCGCCGCAAGCGCAAGGGCGAGTTCCGCGAACGCGCCGAGGCGCTGCTGGAGCAGGTCGGGCTGGCCGGTTTCGGCAATAAGCGGCCCTGGCAGCTGTCCGGCGGCATGCTGCAGCGCGCCTCCCTGTGCCGGGCGCTAGTGCATGAGCCCGACATTCTGCTGCTCGATGAGCCCTTCGGCGCGCTTGATCAATTCACCCGCGAAGAGTTGTGGGACACCATGCAGGATCTGTGGATCAACCGTCGACCAACCGTGTTGCTGGTAACCCACGATCTGCGCGAGTCGGCCTATCTGGCCAGCCGCATCTGCGTCATGAGCTCGCGCCCCGGCCGCATCATCGAAGATCAGCGCGTCACCTTCGCGCGCCCGCGCACGCTGGAATCAAGCTACCAACCCGATTTCACCAGCCTGGTGCAGTCGCTGCGCATGAGCATCGCCGAGGCCCGCGCGCCCGGCAGCACCCAGCGCACTGCCACGCAACGTCAGCCTGAGGAGGTATCCGCATGAGCAAGCCCCTGCCGCGCTGGCGGCGCAACCTGTTGTCCTTCTCGGCGATGATCGGCTTCTTCCTGCTCTGGGAGGTGCTGTGCCGGCTGCTGGGCGTCTCCGAGTTGGTGTTGCCGGTGCCCAGCCAGATCGCTGCGGTGCTGATCGAGAAAATGCCGATTCTCTGGCCGCACACCCAGCAAACGCTGATGACCACGCTGGTCGGCTTCTTTCTGGGAGTATTCATCGGTTTGTTGATCGGCGTAATCATCGGCTCCTCACGGGTCGCCTACGACATCGCCTATCCACTGCTGGTGGGCTTTTCCAGTATTCCCAAGGTCGCGGTAGTGCCGATCTTCGTGGTCTGGTTTGGCTCAGGCACCATCCCGGCGATTCTGACCTCCATGGTCATCGGCATCTTCCCGGTGGTGGTCAACGTGGCAACGGGCCTCGCCACCACCGAACCCGAGCTGGAAGACGTGCTGCGCGTACTGGGCGCCAAGAAGCGCGACATTCTCTGGAATGTCGGCCTGCCGCGCACCCTGCCCTACCTGTTCGCCTCACTGAAGATCGCCCTCACCTCGGCGTTCATCGGCACCGTATTGGCCGAAACCGTGGCCTCCAACAAGGGCATCGGCAACGTGATGATGATTGCCAGTGGCAACTTCGACGTACCGCTGGTGTTTGCCGGGCTGTTCATTCTGGCCGCCCTAGGCGTCGCGCTTTATTCAGTATCAGCGCTGGTTGAAAACCGCTTCACCAGCTGGACCCAACGTGGCAAAGGCTCGGAGGCCGCATGACCCGTAACCCGAACATCAACAGCATCGCGGTGTTCTCCGGCTCCAACTTCGGCGCCCATGAAGACTACATCACGCAAGCAAAAAAGCTCGGCCAGACCATTGCCGAGCGAGGCCAGCGCCTGGTCTACGGCGGCACTACCAAGGGCCTGATGGGTGTGGTTGCCGATGCGGCGCTGGACGCCGGCGGCGAGGTCATCGGGGTGATCACCGAACGCCTGCAGGCGCGCGGACATCTACACCCCAAGCTGACCGGGCACGAGGTGGTCTCCGGCATGCGCGAGCGCAAGGCGCGCATGGCCGAGCTGGCCGACGCCTTTGTCGCCCTGCCCGGCGGGCTCGGCACGCTGGAGGAGCTGTTTGAAGTCGCCACCCTGACCCAGCTGGCCGAGCACCAGAAGGCGCTCGCCTGCCTCAACGTGCGCGACTTTTTTGCGCCGCTGCGCGCCATGCTGAGCCACGCCACCGCGGAAGGCTTCATGAAGATTGAGCACTGCGACATGCTGATTCTCGAAGCCGACCCGCTGACCGCGCTGGAGCAGATCGACCAATGGCAAGCGCCCACCGTCACCAAATGGATCGGCCAGCCCGGCTCCTGACCCAAGGAATCCCCATGACCCGTATCAAGATCAGCGCCGGCGGCTTCGACTTTATTGCCGAGTGCCACCCGGACGCGCCCGACACTGTGGCTGCCTTTCTTTCGCTGCTGCCCTACCGCCAGAAACTGATCCACGTGCGTTGGAGCGGTGAAGGCGCCTGGGTGCCGCTGGGCGACTATCAGCTCAAAAACGGCGAGCAGCCGATCGGCTTTGAAAACCACACCAGCCACCCCTCGGTTGGCGACGTGCTTTTCTACCCCGGCGGCTACAGCGAGACCGAGATCATCATGGCCTACGGCGCCTGCAGCTTCTCCAGCAAGCTCGGGCAGCTGGCCGGCAACCACTTTCTGACCATCACCGAGGGCCGCGAGAACCTGCGCGCCCTCGGCCTGAAGACCCTCTGGGAGGGTGCCCAGGACATCAGTTTCGAACTCGCCTGATCCATTTGACCGGACCTATTTGAAAAGGTACTGCCCATGAAAACGCGCGTCACCCGTCTGAGCGCCAGCTCGCCAGACGACACCTCTACCCTCGCCCAAGCCATCGCCCATGGCCAGATTGACCCCACCCGCGTCATTGCCGTGCTTGGCAAGACCGAAGGCAACGGCTGCGTGAATGACTTCACCCGCGCCTTCGCCACCGCCAGCCTGCGGCGTTTCTTTGCCCAGCAACTGACCCTGGCAGAGGCCAAAGTCGAAGAGCGTATTGCCTTTGTCATGTCCGGCGGCACCGAAGGCGGCCTGAGCCCGCACTGGCTGGTGTTTGAAGTCGACAGCAGCGAGCGAGACGCCAACTACAGCCTGCCTGGCCTCGCGGCCGGTGTCGCCTTTACCCGCGACTTCAAGCCGGAAGAAATCGGCCGGCTCGATCAGGTCATGGAGACCCGCGACGCAGTGCGTCGTGCCATGGCCAGCGCCGGCATCCAGCGCGCCGAAGACGTACACTTTGTGCAGATCAAATGCCCGCTGCTGACCGCCTCGCGCATCAGCGAAGCAGCCACGCGCGGTCATACCACCGCCTGCCACGACACCTACGAGTCGATGGGCTATTCACGCGGCGCCTCGGCACTGGGCGTGGCCGTGGCGCTGGGCGATCTGACGGAAGACCAGCTGAGTAACGAAAAAATCTGCAGCGACTGGTCGCTCTACTCCACCCGCGCCAGCACCTCAGCCGGTATCGAACTGCTGCGTAACGAAGTGCTGGTGCTGGGCAACGCCGCCGGCTGGGACCCGGCCTACCGCATCGGCCACGCGGTCATGGAAGATGCCCTGGACACCGCCGCTATCGACCGCGCGCTGGCCAGCATGCCGGGTGGCACGCAACTGACCATCACTCCCGACAACCTGACCGGCCTGCTGGTCAAGGCCGAGCCCTCAGCGTCTGGTGAGATTCGCGGCAACCGCCACGTGATGAGCGACGACAGCGACATTAACGGCTCACGCCACGCCCGCTCACTGGTTGGTGGCGTGCTGGCCGGCAGGCTCGGCGACACCCGGCTGTTCGTCTCTGGCGGTGCCGAGCACCAGGGCCCCAACGGTGGCGGCCCGCTGGCGTTGATTCTGCGCAGCTAGGGAACGCGCCCTCACAGAGGCTGTGTGGGAGCAGTCAGGGCTTGCCTAGAACCCGCTCTCACGCAGAAATACCGCGGCAACGTGGGTAAAGGCTTCACCCAGCAGGCTGCGCCGGCTGCCTTCTATCTGCACATCACCCAGGCTCTCTTGCCCGGTGACGGGCGGCGCATCCAGTTGGATCAGCACATGAAACAGCGAGCGGCTGGGCGCCAGCTCACGGCTACCTTCCGTGGTGGTCAAGGGTCCGCCAAAGCGCGCAGCCAGCATCGGATGCGCCAACTGGGCTGCACGGGTGCTGCCGATTGCCAGCACCTTGCCCGTCACCGGGCTTGGCTGCCCGCGACTGTAGAAGCGCACTGGCGCGCCGGGCTGCAGACGATGCACCTCATCCTGCTCGACATAGGCGTCCACCTGCCAGCTGGACGGGTCGATCAGCACACCCAGCGGCTCGCGACTACCTACCCACTGGCCGCTGTGCCAGTCCGGGTTGATATCCTGCCACTGGCCGGCAAAGGGTGCGGTCAACGACAGTCGGGCCACCTCTGAACGGGCGGCCAGAACCTGTTCCTGTTCCACCTGCAGGCGTTGCTGGGTCACCGCCTGCTGCGCCAGCCCGGATGGATCGGCCAACAGCCCACTGAGGCGCGCCTGATAGCTGCGGATACTGGCCTCATTGCTGCGCACGCGCGCGATGATGTCCGGCTCATCCAGCATGACCAACGTAGCACCTTCGCTCACCGCACCGGCCGGCTGAATCTCGCGCAGTACCGCAGGATAGGGGCTGAACACCCGCAGCTGGCGTTCGGCACGGGCTACCCCGTCGCCGTGCACCTGGGTATGCCAGGGCAGCGCCAGCAGCAGTAATAGCAGCCCAAAACCACCCGCGATCATTGCTCTGTGTTTACCCGGCACCTGACTACGCGCTCCCCACCAGTGTTTTAGCTCACGCCAAACCGGCATGAGGATGAACCAGGCAATCTCCACCGCGAACAGGAAGATGCCCAACGCCTTGAAGAACAGCAGATAAACCGCAATCGCAATGCCGACAAACAGCAGCAACCGATACAGCCAGGTGGCGAAGGCAAAGGCAATCAGCAGACGCCGCTGCCGCAAGGTAAAGGTTTCCGGCCAGTCTTCCGGTAACCCCAGCAAGGTACGACGCAGAAAGGTGCGGGCCTGCGCTGAGGAGCGCTCATGCAGATTAGGGAAGTCCAACAGGTCAGACAGGATGAAGTAACCGTCAAAGCGCATAAAGGGGCTGGCGTTGAGTGCCAACGACAACACCCAGCTGGTGGTCGCCAGATACAGCAGCGCACTGCGCAGGGTGCCCGGCTCACAAAGCGCCCACCCCAGGGTGGCCAGGCCCGCCAGTGCCAGCTCCGTCGTAATACCCGCGCTGGCGATGGCCAGACGCTGACGGGCGCTGCGCAGCTTCCAGCTCTCACCGGTATCGGTATAGAGCATCGGCCAAAGCACCACAAAGGCCACCCCCATATGCGCCACCCGCAGCCCCAGCCGGGTGGCCACCAAGGCATGCCCCATCTCGTGCAGCGTCTTCGCCGCAATCAACGCCAAGGCGAAGCTGACCAGCCCGGAGGCGCTGAAGGCGTCGACCACCGCGTGGGTAAAGGTGTCCCATTGCTGCAGTACCAGCCCGATACCCAGTACGCTCAGCGCCACCACCAACCAGCCGACCAGCGGCTGAAACAGCCAGTCCAGGCGCCCGGCCAGCGCCTGCAGCCAACGCTGCGGCCGCACCAGTGGCACGCGAAAAAACAAGTAATGGTGTAGCCACCAGCGCCAGGTCAGCCACTGGTTACCACTGCTGTGCTGCTGCATGCGGTTGACCGCAGCGCTGTCAGGCCGCACCAGCTGGTGCTGCTCTAGGAATTGGCGCAGCCCCAGCACCTGCGCCGGATCAGGCCGTAGCGCCGTCTGCTCGCTGACCTGTTCACAGATTTGCCGCGGGGTCTGCTCCCAACGCAGCAAACACTCAAACTCCAGCCAGCCGATGCGGTAGAAGCGGTTGACCACGGTGTCTTGAATCACCCAATTTGGCTCACCGTCACTGCCGGGCGCCGCTTCGCTCAAGCGCAGGTCGTTGCGCAGCGGCGGTGTGGGCAGATCAGCCGGATCCATCACCAGCCGGTCCAGGCGCGTACCGCCGCCAACGGCCGCCGCAGCAGGTAGTAGCCCAGCAGCACCCGCTTGCCGTACAGCTTGGCGGTGCCGTGCAGGCCGAGTCTGGCCAGCGCGGGATCACCCTCGATACTGGCCAGCAGCCGATAGGAACTCACCCCTTCGTCACTGGGGTGCGCCTGATAGCTGGTCTCCAGCACGCTGCCGTGCAGCGGTTGCAGCGGGTAGGCGGTAAGAAACAGCGTGACCTCCGCGCCCGGATCAAGCGCAATCGCATCAGCCACGGCCAGTTGGATTCGCATAGCCGGTTGCGCCGGATCGGCCACCAGCAAAATACGCTCCCCGGTCGTCACCGGCTTGCCCAGCCAGTCATTCGGATCGCTGTAGACGGCAATGCCGGCCTTGGGCGCGTGCACCTGGGTGCGTGCCAGCTGGGCCTGAACCGCCGCCAGCTCGGCGCGGCTTTGCTGGGCGCGACCACTGAGCAGCGTCAGCTCGCCCTTGCTTTGCGGGTTATCAAAGGCGCGCTGACTGGCGGCCAGCAGCTCGGCATCAGCCACGGCAACGCCTTTACTGAGCACCTCGGCACGATTGCGCAGGGTGGTTTCATCCAGCGTGAACAGCAACGCGCCCTGCTCTACCGGCTGATTGGGTCGCACCTGCATCTGACGGATCACACCGTCGATCGGCGAGCTGATGATCTGCGCCTCCCTGGAGACAATTTCTGCCGGCGCCAGTACCGTCTGACGCACCGGAATCAGCAGCACCAGCAATACCACGACCAGCACCGCCAGCACCTTGCGTCGGCCCCGCTGCCAGCCGCCACGCCGACGCTGCCCGGTCAGCGACTGCCAGCAATAGCCCCAGGTTTTCCAGAGTCCGGTCAGCACCTCGGTCAGCGGCGCGGCTGGCGGAGCATCCAGCAGAAACAGCAGCAAGCCCAGCCGCTGGCCATCCCGACCGACCAGTGGCACACACCAGACCCCGGCCGGCCACCATTCGGCCCAGCCGTCACTGATGTCGGCCGGTGGCGTCACGTCGCTACGCGCCAGCCACTGCGGCTCATTGCCGTCCAGTTGCTGCTGCAGCCAGCGCGCCGCGCGCTTGAGCCACACCAGATAGGGTGAATCTTCAGCCGGTTTGGCCAGACCGGAGACACACAGCAACTCCGGCTGTTCGCCATGGCAGGCAAGCACCAAGGCCTGGTGGTACTGCAACAGACCATAGGCATCATTGGCCATGCTGAAAGCCAGGGCATTGAGGCTGTCGGCGGCCAGCGCCCGATCACGCAGGGCATTTACGCGCAGCAACAGCTGCGGGCTGGGCAAGCGCTCAGTCATGCAGGTCAGGGAAGGTGGCGATACCACTCATGCCAGCGATCAACTCCGGATGCTCGGCGTCCAGTTGCGCTTCCAGTTCAACCGTCTGGGCAACGGCGTCGACCCGCGAGTTGATGGCGCTGATGTGGCCGGCGTAGCGCTTGCCGGTTTCCAGAATCTGCACCTCCAGCGGCATGTCGGCACTCAACCGGGTGACCAGGCGCGAGGGTACGTTCAGGCGCACTTTCAGCGGCCCGTCACTGACCAGGTCAAATAGGGGCGTGCCGGCGCTGACGGTCTCAAAGGGTTTGACGTGCACCTTGGCTACGCGGCCGGCAAAGGGTGCCTTGACGGTGCAGTAACTGCGCTGGGCACTGGCCAGCGCACGCGAGGCGTCAGCCTTCTGCACCTCGGTTTCGGCGATGGCAACCTCCAGATCGCCCACCGCATCAAGTTTGCGCAGATTGCGCTTGGCTTCCAGGCTCTGACGGGTCATCGCCAACTCGGCATTGGCCACCCGCGCACGCGCCTCTGCCTCGATGCAATTGAGTTGTACCAGCGTGGCATCCGCCTCAACACGCTGCCCCAGCGAGGCTTGCAGCTCTCGCAGGGTACCGGTCATCTGGCTGGATAGGGTGGTTTCCAGTTTTGCGGTCAACAGTACACGGATAGCTGCGGGGTCATTCAACAACAGAGCGTCGTCGACTTGCTGGGCCTGCAGTGGCAGAGATGCCAGCAACAGGGCAAAACCGACAACAACACGCTCAGGGCTGCGCAGTGGCATTCACCTCTCCTTGTTCGAGCACCCGGGTGGACGCCAGCAGACCGGTGCGCTGCTGAGTGGTAAGGGTGCGTTCAATCTCGCTGGCGAGGGTTTTTATATCATGCTGCTCGATCTCTTCGGGCAGCACATCCAGACCAATCGAGTTGTACAAACGCCCCCAGGCAGCCTGCGCCCGCGAGTAGGCGGCTTCGCGCTGGTAGCGCGACAGCAGGTAGCGACCCTCGGCACGGATCACCTCCAGCTCTGAACCCAGCGAACTGCTGCTGGCCGCCTGCGCATAGCCCAGCAACTCACTGTCCACCCGCAGGCTTTCATCGGCAAAGCCCATGTCCTGCCGGGCGAGTTCGTAGCGCAGCGCACCCACTCGCACCTGGGTCAGGATGGCCATGGACAGGGCAACACGGCGCAGATCGTCGGCAGCAGCCTGGGATTCGGCAGCACTATCGAGCGAGGGCAGCTGCAGCAACTGCAGCAGGTTGATCGACACATCCACACCGGTGCTGTTCCAGTGGTTGTTATACAGATAATTGTTGGTGTCGTAGCTGTAACCGGCGCTGAACGTCACGTTGGGCCAGAGTTTGGTCTTGGCAATTTCGAGGTCGGTGAGATTAACCCGCTTGCGGTACCACTCCTCCATGATCTCCGGGCGATTTTCCAGTGACAGAATTTCCAGCTGGTTTATCTCCACGTCGATGACCGGCAGCTCTGGCTCGCTGCCGTCATCGGCCAGCACCAGCTGCGACCCGGGCGGCAGCGACATCAGCGCCTTAAGCTCGGCCTGGGCAAACTCCAGATCCTGACGGCGCGAGGTCAGCAGAGACATGGAATCGAGCAACGCACGCTGGTACGCGAGGATGTCCTGGCGCGGCAGCAGGCCTTGGGTTTCGGCCTGGCGCGCCGAGTCCAGCGCGCTGCGAGTACGCTGCAGCAACCGGTCGACTTCCGGCAACAGGCGCTGGGCACCCAGCGCACGCCAATAGGCATTACGCACATCCTGCAGCACGTTCTGCGCGACCCGGCGGCGGCGCTCCTCTGCCATGATGATTTGGTCTGCCTTTTGCTGACTGCGGTAGTAGGCCACCCCAAAGTCCAGCACGCTCCAGCTCAGATTGAGCCCGGCCAGGTCACGGTAGCGCTCCTGCGAGGTAGAGGCGCGCAAACTTTCCTGGCCATCTTCAATACCCACCGAGGTGCCGCCGGAGTCATTGCTACGCCCCTCGTAACCGGCCGAGGCCACCAGGCGCGGCAGCATTTCGTGACTCGACACGTCCAGCAAGTCAGACGCCAGGGCACCTTCCATCAGCTTGAGACGGTAATCGAGGTTGTATTTCAGCGCCCGCGCGGCCGCTTCATAAAAGGTGATAGGGGCGGCAACCGGGTCCTGCTGGTCGTACATCAATTGATAGTCGGCCAGGATGCGATCGCGCGCCTCCTGATCGCTGTAGGGTTGCGGTTCAATGGTGTTGCAGGCACTGAGCAGGATGGCCGAGGTTATCGCGAGGCCGAGAGTCTTAAGCTGTTGTGCTGGCATGATCTGTCCTTGTGCATGAAAGTATCCCATTGCTCAACCACCCGACTGTGACGTGGGCGGCGAGGAATGTAAACGCTGTGCAGCGGCCAGCATCTGCGCGCGGAAGCTGCTGGCGGTGCGAATAGGTTCGTCGGTGTCGTGCTGCAGGCTGGCCAGCGGCTCGCGATTGTCGCTGTAAAGCCCCGGATCATCGAGCAGGCCGTCAGCACTCAGGCTGATACGACCCTGGCGGCCAAATAGCCAGGCAATGTCCAGCTCACGGTCAAGCTGGCTGTCGCGCACCGCCTGGTGCACAAACTGCCCCTGGATGTCACCCAAGCCTGCACCGATCGACGCACTCTGGTTAAAGCCCTGCATACCCAGTCGCTGATCGCCACCGGGCACCCGACCGAAGGTCAGCCGGTCCAGCTGGTTGTTGCGCTCCAGCACCGGTGAGATGAAGACCGCAGGATCGACGCCAAGCGGCACATCAAAGTTGCCGGACGGATCGTCGCCGTCATCCTGGTGCGGGCCCGGCGGCTCAACATAAGGCGCGGAGATATCCAGGGTTATGACCAGCTCGGCCTGGTCTGTACCACCGGCCAGATCACCGGTGGTGTAAGTGAACACATCATTCAGCAGCGGGCCTTGCCCGGCCGTTTGCAGCACCTCGGGGTTGCTCAGGTCGATGCTGTAGGTGTAGCTGCCATCGGCATTGATCACCAGCGTGCCATAACGCCCATACAGCGGCTGCCCGACCACACCGCTGGCGCCGCTACCGCTTTCCTCGCCAGCGCGCACACCCACAACCTGCAGGCTGTCGCCGTCATCCACATCGCTGTCGTTGTCCAGCACGTTGCCGCTGGACTGCGGCGCGGCATCCTGATCGGTGGCACTGTTGCTGTCGTTCTGCGCGACCGGGTTGTCGTTACTGCCCTGAATCAGAATATTTAGCGTGGCCGATGAGCTCAGACCCGCAGCGTCACGCAGGCTGTAGTCAAAGCTTTCACGCAGGGTCTGACCAGCGTTGCGCAGCGCATTCACCTGCGGGTCGTCGTTGTTCAACAGGTACTGGTAGCTGCCATCGGCGTTCAGAGTCAGGGTGCCGTAGCGCCCCTGCAGGGTCTGCCCGGGCAGCACGTTTTGCCCTTGCTGATTGCTGAACCCGGTAACGCTCAGCACCTCGCCGTTGGCGGTGCTGTCTACGTCCAGGTCGTTGTCCAGCACGTTGCCTGTCGGGTCCACCCCGGCGCTGGCGTTAGCCGTACCGCCAGCCTCAACGGCCACGGCATCGTCATCCACGCCCTGGGGCGCGTCGTTAGTGCCCTGAATACGAATATCCAGTTGCGCCGTATCGGTCGCCCCGGCGGCATCGGTCAAGGTATAGGTAAAGCTGTCCGTGAGCGTCTGCCCGCTAGTGCGCAAGGCCTGCACCGCCGCATTGTCGTTATCGACCAGGTAGGTGTAACTGCCGTCCGCGTTCAGGGTCAGGCTGCCGTACAGGCCAACCAGCGCGCTGCCAACGGTGCCGCTGGTGCCGCCTGCCGCTTCAGCGCCAGTGCGCACGCCAGCAACCGTTTTGTCTTCTCCATTGGCGGCGCTGTCTACATCGGTATCGTTGTCCAGCACATTGCCGCTGGCGTCAGAGCCTGCCGTGCCGTTGGCCACGCCACCGGCCTCAACGGCCGTTGCGCTGTCATCTGCCGCAACCGGCGCATCGTTGGCACCATTGATGGTGATGGTCAGGGTCGCGCTATCGCTCAGCCCAGCCGCATCGCTGAGCTGATAGGTGAAGGACTCGCTCAGCGTCTGGCCGCTGGTGCGCAGGGCCTGCACCGCCGCATTGTCATTGTCGACCACGTAGGTGTAGCTGCCATCGGCGTTCAGGGTCAGGCTGCCATATTGGCCCGCCAGCACGCTGCCCACAGTGCCGGTGCTGCCGCTGGCAGCTTCGGCGCCAGTGCGCACGGCGGTAACGGTCTTGGTTTCGCCATTGGCAACGCTGTCCACGTCGGTGTCGTTCGTCAGCACGTTGCCAGTGGCGTCCGATCCGGCGGTGCCATTGGCAGTTCCGCCAGCTTCCACGGCGGTGGCGCTGTCATCAACGGCCACGGGGGCGTCATTACGTCCATCGATGGTGATATTGATCTGCGCCTGTTCAGTCACGCCCCAGATATCAGCCAAGGTATAGGTAAAGCTGTCGACCAGCGTCTGTCCGGTCTGGCGCAGCGCCTGCACCTCGGCCATCTCGTTGTCCAGACGATAGCGCGTGCTGCCGTCGGCATTGATGGTCAGCCAACCATACTGGCCGCGCAGCTCGCTGCCCAGCGTGCCGGCCGTGCCGCTACCCGCTTCGGTGCCCGCGCGAATCGCCGTCACCGTCAGCTCATCGCCCTCCAGATCCAGGTCATTGGCCAGCACGTTGCCGGCCGGATCAAAGCCGGCCTGAGCATTGCCGACGCCGCCGGCCTCGACCGCCGTGGCGCTGTCGTCCGCGCCCTGAGGCGCATCATTGCGCCCGCGGATGACGATGCTTAGCTGCGCCTCGTCGTTGAGGCCAGCCAAGTCAGTGGCCGCGTAGGTGAACTGGTCCAGCAGTACCTCGGCGGGTCCCAGATTGATTACCGCCGTGTCGTTCACATCCAGGGTGTACTGGTAGCTGCCATCGGCGTTGAGCACCAGGGTGCCGTGGGCGCCGGTCAGCGTGATGCTGCCAGCGCTGAGCCCCTGCAGGGCGCCACCGGCCGCTTCGTTGCCGGTCCGGGCGCCGCTAACGCTGAGGCTGTCACCACCATCCACATCACTGTCATTGGCGAGAACATTGCCAGCGGGGTTGATCGCGTTGCCATTGCCGTTATCCGGCGTGGAGTAGGCCAGGTTGTTGGCCGCCTCGGGTGCGTCATTGGCGCCACGAATGGTGATGTTGAGCGTCGCAGTATCCTGCAGCCCACCAAGGTCACTGACCGTATAGGTGAAGGCCTCGCTGAGGGTATCGGTGCTGCTGCGCAGCGCCTGCACCGCCGCCATGTCGTTGTCCAGCCGGTAGCTGGTGGTGCCGTCAGCATTGATAGTCAGCCAACCGTAAAGCCCACGCAACTCAGTGCCCAGAGCACCGGCGGTGCCGCTGCTGCCCTCACTGCCGGTACGAATGCCGACCACACTGAGCAACTCACCACCATCCACATCGCTGTCGTTATCCAGCACGTTGCCCTGCGGATCGATTCCGGCCGCGCCGTTGTTAACGCCGCCGGCCTCGACCGCAATACCGGCGTCGTCACTGGCGATCGGAGTGTCGTTAGCCCCGGTAAGGGTGATGGTCAGGGTTGCGCTGTCAGTTAGACCGGCCGCATCCACCACCTCGTAGGTGAAAGATTCGCTCAGGGTATCGCCGGACAGCCGCAGCGCCTGCACGGCCTCATTGTCATTGTCGATAACATAGGTGTAGGAGCCGTCGGCATTCAGCGTCAGGCTGCCGTACTGGCCGCTCAGCGCACCGCCCACCGCGCCGCTGATGCCCGTGCCAGTCTCGGCACCGGTGCGGATGGCTGATACGGTTTTGCTTTCGCCGTTGGCGGTGCTGTCCACGTCGGTGTCGTTGCTCAGCACATTGCCGCTGGCATTGCTGCCCGGCGTGCCGTTGGCGATGCCGCCGGCCTCGCTGGCGGTGGCGCTGTCATCCGCCGCGACCGGCGCGTCGTTGCTGCCTGTAATGGTGATCGTCAGGGTAGCGCGGTCGCTCAGCCCAGCGGCATCGACTACCTCGTAGCTAAAAGTCTCGCTCAAGGTCTGACCAGAGGTACGTAGCGCCTGCACTACCGGATTGCTGTCATCGACCACATAGGTGTAGGTGCCATCGGCGTTCAGCGTCAGGCTGCCATACTGTCCGGCCAGCGCAGAGCCGACAATGCCTGCGACGCCGCTACCTGCCTCGCTGCCGGTGCGCACAGACAGCACACTGGCTGTTTCGCCGTTGCCGTCGATGTCGGTGTCATTGGCCAACACATTGCCAGTCGCATCCGCGCCCGCGCTGCCGTTGGCGATACCGCCCGCCTCCTGCGCCGTGGCACTGTCGTCGTTGGCGACCGGTGCGTCGTTGGCACCTTCGATGGTGATGGTCAGCGTGGCGCTGTCGCTCAGGCCCGCGGCATCCGTCACGCTGTAGGTGAACGACTCGCTCAGGGTGTCGCCCGACAGGCGCAGCGCCTGTACTGCTGCATTGTCGTTGTCGACAACGTAGGTGTAGGAACCATCGGCGTTCAGGGTCAGGCTGCCGTAAGTGCCGATCAGCGCGCTGCCGACGGTACCGCTGGTGCCGCTGCCTGCTTCATTGCCGGTACGAATGGTGGTGACGGTTTGCGTTTCGCCGTTGGCGCTGCTGTCCACGTCGGTGTCGTTGTTCAGCACATTACCAGTGGCATTGCTGCCGGCTGTGCCGTTGGCAGTACCACCGGCCTCCACAGCGGTGGCGCTGTCATCCACCGCGACCGGTGCGTCGTTGGCGCCATCGAGGGTGATGGTCAACTGCGCAGTATCAGTCGCGCCCCAGACATCGGCCAGGGTGTAGGTAAAGTCATCGGTCAGGGTCTGACCGCTCTGGCGCAGGGCCTGAACTTCGGCCATGTCGTTATCGATGCGATAAACGTAACTGCCGTCGGCATTCAGGGTCAGCCAGCCATACTGGCCGCGCAGCTCGCTACCCAGAGCGCCGTCAGTACCCGTTGCGGCTTCGGTACCGGTGCGTACTTCGGTGACCTCAAGCGGGTTGCTGTCTTCGTCGCTGTCGTTATCCAGCACGTTGCCGCTGGCGTTGCTGCCGCTGTCGCCGTTGGCAATGCCGCCATCTTCGACGGCGGTGGCGCTGTCGTTTTCTCCGACCGGGGCGTCGTTGCGGCCACGGATGATGATGGTCAGCTGGGCTTCGTCGCTCAGGCCGCCGAGGTCGCTGGCGGCGTAGGTGAACTGGTCCTGCAGCAGGTCCAGCGCGCCCAGGGCGATAACGTCCGGGTTGGCTGTATCCAGGGTGTAGCTGTAGCTGCCATCGGCATTGATCACCAGCTCGCCGTACTGACCGGTCAGCGTCAGGCTGCCGCCACTCAGCGCGCTCAGAGCGCCACCGGCGGCTTCGTTGCCGGTGCGGCCAGCGCTGATGCTGAGGCTGTCGCCGGCATCCACGTCACTATCGTTGGTCAGCAGGTTGCCGCTCGGATTGACGGCGTTACCGCTGCCATTGTCGGCCGTGGCATAGCCCAGGTTATTGCTGGCCACCGGCGCATCATTAGCGCCTTCAATGGTGATGGTCAGAGTCGCGCTGTCGCTCAGGCCTGCGGCATCCGTCACGCTGTAGGTGAACGACTCGCTCAGGGTGTCGCCTGACAGGCGAAGCGCCTGTACCGCAGCGTTGTCGTTGTCGATCACGTAGGTGTAGGAGCCATCGGCGTTCAAGGTCAGGCTGCCATAAGTACCGACCAGCACGCTGCCGACCGTGCCCGATAGGTAAAGCTCTCGCTCAGGCTCTGGCCGCTCTGACGCAGAGCCTGTACGTCGGCATTATCGTTGTCGATAACATAGGTGTAACTGCCATCGGCATTCAGGGTCAGGCTGCCGTACTGGCCCTCCAGTGCCCCACCGACCACCCCGGCGCTACCAGTGCCAGACTCGCTGCCCGTGCGCACGGCAGAGACGGTCTTGCTCTCGCCATTGGCACTGCTGTCTACATCCGTGTCATTGTTCAGCACATTGCCGCTGGCGTTACTACCTGCCTGGCCGTTCGCCGTACCACCCGCCTCGACAGCGGTGGCGCTGTCATCCACCGCGACAGGAGCGTCATTGGCGCCACGCACCGTAATGGTCAGCGTGGCGCGATCGCTCAACCCTGCCGCATCGCTGACTTCGTAACTGAAGGACTCGCTCAGGGTCTGGCCGCTGGTACGCAGGGCCTGCACTGCGGCGTTGCTGTTGTCCACCTCATAGCTGTAAGAGCCATCGGCATTCAGCGTCAGGCTGCCGTAGGTGCCAACCAGTACACTGCCCACGGTGCCAGTGCTGCCGGTTTCGTTTTCTGCGCCGGTGCGTACCGAGGTGACACTGCGACTCTCGCCGTTGGCGGGGCTATCCACATCGCTGTCGTTAGTCAGCACATTGCCAGTGGCGTTGCTGCCAGCGGTGCCGTTGGCGATGCCGCCAGCTTCAACGGCGGTGCCGCTGTCATCCACCGCGACCGGGGCGTCGTTGGCACCCTCGATAGTGATGCTCAGCACCGCGCTGTCCTCAGCCCCCCAGATATCAGCCAGGGCATAGGTAAAGTCGTCGGTCAGGGTCTGGCCGGACAGACGCAGTGCCTGAACCTCGGCCATGGCGTTGTCGACACGGTAATCGTAAGTACCATCGGCGTTCAGCGTCAGCCAGCCATACTGGCCGCGCAGTTCGCTGCCCGGCACACCCTGCACGCCCGCTGCGGCATCGGTGCCGGTGAACAGCCCAACCACCTCCAGCGGATTGCTGTCTTCATCGGTGTCGTTATCCAGCACGTTGCCACTGGGGTCGGTACCTGCACTGCCGTTGGCCACACCGCCGGCTTCAACGGCGGTGGCGCTGTCGTCATTACCAACCGGGGCGTCGTTCCGGCCACGGATGATGATGGTCAACTGCGCCTGGTCGTTCAGCCCACCCAGGTCGTCGGCCTGGTAGGTAAACACCTCCTGCAGGGTCTGCAGGGCACCCAGGGCGATCACGTCCGGGTTGGTGACATCCACGATGTACTGGTAACTGCCGTCGGCGCCGATCACCAGTTGGCCGTACTGGCCAGTCAGCAGGGTGCCGTTGCTACCGTCGGTGCCGGCGATCACGCTGTCCAGGCTGCCGCCATCGGCCAGGGCGCCGGTGCGGATGCCGCTGACGCTCAGGCTGTCGCCGCTATCCACGTCGCTATCGTTGGTCAGCACATTGCCGCGCGGATTGATGGCGTTGCCGCTGCCGTTGTCAGCGGTGGCGTAGTTGATGTTGTTGGCTGCCTCGGGCGCATCATTGGCGCCTTCGATGGTGATGGTCAGGGTGGCGCTGTCGCTCAGGCCCGCAGCGTCAATCACGCTATAGGTGAACGACTCGCTCAGGGTGTCGCCAGACAGGCGCAGCGCCTGTACTGCTGCATTGTCGTTGTCGACAACATAAGTGTAGGAGCCATCGGCGTTCAGGGTCAGGCT
>DBHE01000135.1 GCA_002296055.1 Pseudomonadaceae bacterium UBA836 | reverse complement strand
GCAGCGCTGCGCGGCTGATGGCGTTGTACACGTTGAGCCCTTTTTTGATCCACAGACCCATACGGTACGTGGCATCCCCATCGCGGTGCAGCTGGCCGGAATCTCACGCGCGCTGGCTGATGCGCAGGCCGAACTGGGCATCAGTTCGCGGCTGATCTTGAGCTTTCTGCGACATCTGAGCGAAGAGGAGGCTATAGCCACGCTGCAAGAGGCGCTGCCGCTGCGTGAGCACTTTGTCGCGGTTGGGCTGGACAGCTCGGAACAGGGCAACCCGCCGGACAAGTTCGAGCGGGTGTTTGCCATGGCGCGTGAGGCCGGGTTTGCGTGCGTTGCCCATGCCGGCGAAGAAGGCCCGGCTGACTACATCGTTCAGGCGCTGGATTTGCTCAAGGTGATGCGCATTGATCACGGCGTGCGCTGCGTTGAGAGCCCGGCGCTGGTGCAACGGCTGATTGCTGAGCAGATGCCGCTGACGGTCTGCCCGCTGTCCAACACCCGCCTGAAAGTGTTTGCGGACATGCGCGAGCACAACATCCTGCAGCTGCTGGAACAGGGCGTGAAGGTCACCATCAACTCGGATGATCCGGCCTACTTTGGCGGTTATCTGCTGGCGAATTTTGTCGCGGTGCGTGATGCGCTGAATATGACCCGCGAGCAGGCAGTGGCGCTGGCGCGCAATAGCATCACCTCCAGTCTGCTGACTGAGCAGGAACAGGCTCCGTGGCTGGAGAAGCTGGCCGAGGTGGCCTAAGGCGGGAGCGGGGCACGGCTGGCCGTGCCCCATTGGTCACTCAGTCGAGCATGTCCTTGAAGCGCTCGTCGGTGCGGAAGGTCAGGGCCTTGTTGAAGCCGGGCACCTGAATCTGCGCATCGCTGATGCTGATGGCGGACTCGTCGATCATGTTCTGACCGAAGTTGTAGATGATATCCAGCTGGCCTTTCAGCGCGCGCTGGTTGTAAGCCTCTGCGGCGGCGCGGGTCTGTTCGCGGCGCTGCTGCCAGGCCTCGAAGGCCTCTGCGCCGTAGCGCTTTTTCAGCATGCGCTCGACCACGGTTGGTGCCAGCACCACGGCGCTGGCGTTGTTGCCGCCAAAGCCCTTGGAGTTGATAAAGCCCACTTCCAGCGGTAGCTGGCTGCGGTCGATGTCGCGGGTGCTGATCAGCAGGCGCTGCTGATGTACGTCCTCGGCCACCTGATCGATGGTCTTGATGCCTGGAATGATCTGATACTTGAAGCTGCCCAGGGTCGCGGCCAACTGGTCGGCGCTGGCGCTGGCCAGCGAGTGACCGACGTAGGCTTTGACGGCAGCCACCGGCCAGCTGTGGATGCCAAAGGCGTCGGCCACGCGGTCAAGAATTTCCGACTCGGTGACGCGGTTGGCCGGGGTGCTGGAGCCGTGTGCCTGTACAAAGCTGCGCTGCTGCACCGCCTGCGGGCCGACGATCTGCATGGCCGCGTGCACCGCCTTGGCCATGGTCAGGTAGTTGCCGGGGCCGGGGGCGGAGATCGACTTCTTGAAGCCGTCGGCGTTGATGAACACATCCGGTACCGCGCCGTGAATGTCCGCGCCCAGCTCCATCGCCAGGGCATCGTCCATCAGCACGAAGAACTGGCCGGACTCGGCCAGGGTAAAGCCGCAGTTGGCGCTGAACGGGCGGCTGGCGCGGCGGAAGTCCACCTCTTCGCTGCCGCCGATCTGGCGCAGGCCGTCTTCGGTGGCCAGTGCGCCCATGGCGCCGTAGCCTTCGATGCATTCCTGAGTGATAGGCGCTTCCCCGTTACCGACCAGCACCACGCGGGCGCGGCCGCTGGTGATCATGTCGCTGCCTTTTTGCAGGTTGTAGAGGAAGCTGGCGCAGGCGCCGGTGATCGCGCCGGTGGTGCCCACGCTGCCGAGAATGTAGGCGTTGATAAAGTCCGCGGGCATGCTGTTCAGACCCAGCGCGAGCTGCTTGGCACTGACCCGACCGCCTTTCAGGCGTGACTGCATCAGACCGCCGAAGCTGTTTTCGTCGAGCTGGCTCATGGCGCTGCTGGCGAACACGGCAACTTCATCGGGCTCGACGCTGTTGGCGATGGTTTGCCAGTCGATGCCGACCGAGCGCAGGGCGTCGGTGGCGGCAACAATGGTCAGTTGCAAGCCGCGTGGATGGAAACGTGAGGCGTACAGCTCGCCCGGCTCCAGGCCGCTCGGCAACTGGCCGGCTGACTTGACCGGCAGGGCGCGGAAGCTGTCTACCTTGAGGTCGCAGCCATCGTATACGGTGACCATCACCTCGCTGTCGTTCAGCGCCTCAACGGCCCAGTCGCTGGGCAGTGGCTCGGGCAACTGCTTGGCGAGGGTAATGAACGAGAAGGGCTTGCCCGCCTCGCCGGTGACGGTCAGGTTTTTCTGCCAGTGCGCGGCGTCAACGTCCAGATAGCGTTTTTCGATACGGCGCACCAGAGTGTCATCCAGTACCTGCTGGCCAAAGCGCTGCTCAACCTCGGCGGCGCTGAGTGGCTGGTCGTCGGCGTCGAGGTATTGATCGCCCTCAACCCGTACCAGTTTCATGAGAACGGCCAGCCCGACAAGTGTCTGCTGGCGCTCGGCGGCAGGCAGAGACTCGATCACCATGCGGCGGAAGCCGTGGTGGAATGAGCTGCGGCCGGCGGCGTTATAGCCGCCAAAGCCGACGATGACCGGTAAACGCGACATCAGGCTGGACTCCTGGCTGTGTCCTGGGCTCCTGCAGCAGGGGCGTGACCGGGTGGTAATGGCGATGGACAGCTGTCACCCGATCAAAGGGACGATTGGATTATTGGTTTCGATGTCAGTGCTGACGAGAAATGTAACTGGCTGGTCACGTTTAGACCAATGTGTTTTTTGTAATCGGCCTGGATACGCTCAGTGCCGATAGTCCGCAGCCCCCAGAATTTGCTGCACCTGGCCGCGTTGTTCCAGTTGGGTCAGCGCGTTATCCAGGCGGTCGAGCAAGCCTCGTGCGTCGGGGTGGGCGCGGGAGACAAACAGGTAGACATCCATGCGTAGCAGCGGGTCACTTGTCACGCTATCTGCGGGAAGGTCGTCAAGCTGCCCGTTCATTGGGTCCGCGTAGTTGATCAGATAAGGCGCGCGGTCATGCAGCAGCATTTGCAGAGCTGCGGCATGGCTGTGGGCGTGGGCGATTTCGACGCGGGCTTGCGGGCTTGCCAGGTGCTGGCCAAGGGGGCCGTAGCTGTAGGCGCCGATCAGGATCACCTTTTGGCCCGACAGGTCAGCTAACCCGGTAATCGCGGGCTGGAGCGGCTTGCGGTAGACGTTCAAGGCCAGGTTGAACACGGGGGTATTGCCTTGCAGCGCGCCGCTGAGTATGTCTGGATGGCCGTCACCAGCCATGGAGACGGTCGTTTGCCCGCGTTCTAGCCGTCTGTACAGGCGCGCGGCGGGATAGCCGCGAATGGAATAGGGCACGTCCGCTTCGGTAAACAGGGCATCGGCCAGCTGCAGCACAGGGCCGCTCGGTTTGCCGCCGTTGTTCAGCTGAAAGTAGGGTGGAAAGTCGGCTAATGCAAACTCCAGCGGCGGCGCCTCCTGCGCGCCTGCGCTCAGCGCGGATAGCGACAGAGCTGTCAGGCTGGCAAGTAGAGAAAGAAGGCGTCGCACCGGCTACTCCCGCAATATCTGCATGGTCTGTCTGTAGCGTAGCGTTGATTGGCGCCGGGCGCTCCCAAGCCAGCGCCTGCGCGTCGAATGACTACGCGATCAACTGGCCGGCTCGTAGATCACATAGACCTTGCGAGTGCGCTCGCGTACTTCCCAGCTGCCGCTGAAACCGGCGGGAATCACGAAGCGGTCGCCCGTGCGCAGCACACGGCTGTTGCCGTCGGCATCGTGCAGCACCGACTCGCCTTCGAGAATCTCGCAGTACTCGTGCTCGCTGTAGCTGACATTCCAGTGGCCTGGCTCGGCCTCCCAGATACCGGTGCTGAACTGGCCGTCGGCGCTGCTGTAGTGATTGCGCACGTTCTGCGCCGGATCACCGCTGATGACCTTGGCGGCATCTGGCCGGTAGTGCTCGGCTGGGGTGTCGGCGCTGGCGAAGTCGATGATGCTGGAAATGCTCATGGGCGGGTCTCTGTTGGGTGAGGGTTGCCGTCGCTGCGGACGGCAACCGGGCAGATTCAGGCGGTGCGACGGATAACGGTGGCGAGGGTGTCGACCAGTCGATCCAGCTCGGCTTTCTCCACGGTCAACGGCGGCGACATGGCGATGATGTCGCCGCTACAGCGCACCATGGCGCCCTCCCAGAAGCAGCCGTCGAACACCTCGTAGCCGCGTGCGCCGGGGGCGTCCTGGCGGCTGGCCAGATGCACCGCGCCGACCAGCCCGGTGT
Organism: Pseudomonadaceae bacterium UBA836; assembly: GCA_002296055.1. Classification (GTDB taxonomy): domain Bacteria; phylum Pseudomonadota; class Gammaproteobacteria; order Pseudomonadales; family Pseudomonadaceae; genus Halopseudomonas. The sequence continues at coordinate 9,059 of DBHE01000135.1, read as the reverse complement.
TGCGGATGTCGATGACGTTCGGCAGGTCGCGCAGGCTGTGCAGCGCGTCGGCAAAGTAGTCTTCCAGGTCGGCGGCGCGGGTCAGCAGTTGCTCGTTGGCGTAGATATCAAGGGTCGCCAGCGCAGCGGCTGCAGCAACCGGATGGCCGGAATAAGTGTAGCCGTGGAAGAACTCGATCAGCCCCTGCGGGCCCTGCATGAAGGCGTCGTGAATATGCTGAGCAACAAACACTGCGCCCATCGGGATGGCGCCATTGGTCAGGCCCTTGGCGGTGGTGATGATGTCGGGCGTGACGCCCCAGCGCTGGGACGCGAAGGGCGCACCAACGCGGCCGTAACCGGTGATGACCTCGTCAAAGATCAGCAGGATGCCGTGCTTGCTGGTGATCTCGCGCAGGCGCTGCAGGTAGCCCTGCGGCGGCAGGATCACCCCGGCCGAGCCGGACATCGGCTCAACGATGACAGCGGCAATGTTCTCGGCGCCGTGCAGGGTAACCAGCGCTTCCAGTGCTTCGGCACGCTCGATGCCGAAGGCTGGCAGGCCCTTGTTGAACGCGTTGCGCTGTAGGTCCAGGGTATGCGGCAGGTGGTCGACACCCGGCAGCTGTGGGATGAACGCCTTGCGGTTGTTGCCCATGCCGCCGACCGAAACACCGCCAAAGCCCACGCCGTGATAGCCCAGTTCGCGCCCAATCAGTCGGGTGCGGGTGCCCTGGCCGATGGCGCGCTGATAACCCAGCGCAATTTTCAGTGCGGTATCAACTGACTCGGAGCCCGAGTTGGTGAAGAACACGCGGTTCATGCCTGCAGGAGCCAGCTCGCTCAGGCGCTCGGCCAACTGGAACGGCAGCGGATGGCCCATCTGGAAGGTCGGGGCGAAATCCATTTGCTGGATCTGGCGGCTGACGGCCTCGGAGATCTCGCGGCGCCCGTGCCCCGCGTTGCAGCACCACAGCCCTGACGTGCCATCCAGCACCTGACGGCCATCGGCGTCGGTGTAGTAAACCCCTTGTGCGCTGGTCAGCAGGCGCGGCCTGGCCTTGTACTGACGGTTGGCGGTGAAGGGCATCCAGAACGGATCGAGGCTGAGGTCTTGGGTGGACTGCGGGTGCTGCAAGCTGGTCATGGGGCTTTCCTGGCAGGATGGAAGGACAGACTGCAACGTCATCGTCGGGAGGGTTGGGCGGTGGCGCTGATGCGGCAAAGTCTATGTCAAAAATAACAAACGTCAAATAGGTGCTAGACGAAACGCTGCGGTTCTTTTCTGGTGTTTTGTCAAAAATATTGAATTATTTTTGGCGCCTGATTACTGTGGCCGACAGTATCCCGCGCGCCAGCCGGCGCCCTATCAGGAGCAAAGCATGAGCAAGGCAGTCAGTCGACAGGATTGGGAGCAGCGCGCGGCCGCGTTGCAGGTTCAGGGGCAGGCCTATATCGGCGGACAGTATCAGCCTGCGGCCAGTGGTGAGACCTTCGAGTGCGTATCACCGATCGACGGCCGTGTGCTGGCGCAGATCGCCAGTTGCGACCAGGCCGATGCCGAGCAGGCGGTAGCCAATGCCCGCGCCACCTTCGACAGCGGTGTCTGGTCGCGCAGCGCGCCGGCCAAGCGCAAGCGCATTCTGCAGCGCTTTGCTGACCTGATCGACGCCCACTGCGAGGAGCTGGCACTGCTGGAAACCCTGGATATGGGTAAGCCGATCGGCGACTCGCTGGCGGTGGACATTCCTGGCGCGGCGCGTTCGATTCGCTGGTGCGCTGAGGCAATCGACAAGATTTACGACGAGGTGGCGCCGACGGCTCATGATGAGCTGGGTCTGGTTACCCGTGAGCCGGTCGGCGTGGTCGCCGCCATTGTGCCCTGGAACTTCCCGTTGCTGATGGCCAGCTGGAAGCTGGGCCCGGCGCTGGCCAGCGGCAACTCGGTGATTCTCAAACCCTCGGAAAAGTCGCCGCTCACCGCCATCCGCATTGCGGCGCTGGCGCTGGAGGCCGGTCTGCCAGCGGGCGTACTGAACGTGCTGCCCGGCTACGGGCACACCGTGGGCAAGGCGCTGGCCCTGCATATGGATGTCGACACCCTGGTGTTCACCGGCTCGACCCGTGTGGCCAAGCAGCTGATGATCTACGCCGGTGAGTCGAACATGAAACGTGTTTGGCTGGAGGCCGGCGGCAAGAGCCCGAACGTAGTCTTTGCCGATGCGCCGGACCTGGACGCCGCCGCCGAGGCAGCCGCCAGCGCCATCGCCTTCAACCAGGGCGAGGTGTGTACCGCAGGCTCGCGTCTGCTGGTCGAGGAGTCGATTCGCGAGGCGTTCGTGGGCAAGGTGGTCGAGGCGCTGAAGCGCAGCTGGGCGCCGGGCCATCCGCTGGACCCGGCTACCAGCGTCGGCGCGCTGGTAGACACTACACAGATCGACACCGTGCTGCGCTATATCGAGGCCGGCCACGCCGACGGTGCGACCTTGAAGTTGGGTGGCAAGCGTGTGATGGAAGAGACCGGTGGGCTGTTCGTTGAACCGACCGTGTTTGATGGCGTGACCAACAGCATGCGCATTGCCCGCGAAGAGATCTTTGGCCCGGTGCTGTCAGTGATTGGTTTCACCAGCTTTGACGACGCCATGCAGATCGCCAACGACACCATCTACGGCCTGGCCGCCGCCGTCTGGACCAGCGACCTGTCCAAAGCCCACCGCGCCGCCCGCGCTCTGCGCGCCGGTAGCGTCTGGGTGAACCAGTATGACGGCGGCGACATGACCGCCCCGTTCGGTGGCTTCAAGCAGTCAGGCAACGGCCGCGACAAGTCGCTGCATGCCTTCGACAAGTACACCGAGCTGAAGGCGACGTGGATCAAGCTCTAACGCGCTGCCGTTGGTAGCGCGGCTGGAAGCTGGAGGCTTGAAGCTGGAAGCCGTTTAGCGGAGCAATTTCGAGCACTGCGTGAGGTCGGCGTTGCTGTGACTTTGTCGCTCCGAAACAGCTCAGACTGCTTCAAGCCTCCAGCCTGCTTTTCTCCGAGACCTCTATGAACTGGAAAACCTACGCCGTGGTCACCTCCGCGGTGGTGATCGTGGGGCTGGCGTTGGGGGTGACCCTGCCGCTGGTGTCCTTGCGCCTGCACGAATGGGGCTACAGCACCTTCGCCATTGGCGTCATGGCCGGCATGCCGGCGGTGGGTATTGTGCTGGGCTCGCGATTGAGTGGGCGCTTGGCAGGCCGGCTTGGTTCGGAGAATACCTTACGCCTGGTGATGGGGTGCAGCGCGGTATCGGTGGCGCTGCTGGCGATCTGGCCGAGCTACCCGGTATGGCTGCTGTTGCGGCTGGTACTGGGTATTTCGCTGACGGTGACCTTCATTCTTGGCGAGAGCTGGATCAATCAGATTGTGCCCGACCGCCTGCGCGGGCGCCTGGTCGCGGTCTATGGCAGCGGCTTTGCGCTCAGCCAGCTGTGTGGACCCTTGCTGCTGGGGCTGATTGGTACCCAGGGAGACAGCGGCTTCTGGCTGGCCACCGGCCTGCTGATCGGCGGCAGTGTGATGCTGTTGACGGTCTCCGGAGCGCCGGTCGTGGATGCGGCCGCTGCCGGAGGTCGCGGGCTGCGTCGCTTTGTGCGGCAGTTGCCGGCCATTGCCTGGGCGATGGTGTTGTTTGCCGGGTTCGAGACCATGACGCTGACCCTGCTGCCGGTGTATCTGATTCGCGAGGGCTTTGCTCAGCAGCTGGCGCTGATCATGGTGAGCACCGTGGTGGTGGGCGATGCGGTGCTCCAGGTGCCGGTGGGTGCGCTGGCTGACCGTATCTCGCGCACCGCGCTGTTCCGCTTCTGTGGTCTGGTGTTGCTGCTGAGCAGCCTGGCGTTACCGCTGGTGCTGCACACGCCGTTGATCTGGCCGGTGCTGGTGCTGTTCGGCGCCAGCGCGGGCGCACTTTATACCCTGTCGATCATTCTGGTCGGCCAGCGCTACCGGGACGACGAACTGGTGCGTGCCAACGCGCATATCGCCATGCTCTGGGGCCTGGGCTGTCTGTTTGGGCCGATTTTGACCGGGGCCGTCAGTCAGTGGCTGACGGGCCACGCGCTGCCGTTGATGATGGCAATAGCAGCAGCGATTTTCGTGCTGCTGGCGCGCCGCCCGCAGGCCTTTGCTGCGGTACAGATTGAAACGCCGCGCTGATCAGTCCCACTGGTACTGCAGGCCCACGCCAACCAGCCAGCTGCGCTCCGGCGCCGGCTCGTAGTAGCGGGCGCCAGCGCCGTTGACGATCAGCGAGGCGATGTACTCGCGGTCGGTCAGGTTGTCGATACGAGCAAAAGGCTCCAGCTGCCAGGGGCCAAGCTGCTGGCGATAGCTGGCGCGCCAGTTGAGGGCGGCGTAACCGGGAGCGCTGGCGCTGTTGTCGTCGTTGGCGTAGCGCTTGCTCATGCCCTGCACCTCCAGTGCGGTGCTCAACCCTTCGCGCGGCTGCCAGGCCAGCTCGGCGTAGAGGCTGTGGCGCGGTACGCCCGGCAGGCGCTTGTCGGCCAGGTTGGTGCCGCTGCCATCCAGGTAGCTGTCGAAGTGCGCATCGAGCCAGGTGTAGGCCAGATAGGCGTTGAGGGTGTCTGTCAGCGGCTGTTCAATACTCAGTTCCAGGCCGCGCCGGGTGGACTTGCCGGCGTTGGCGTAGGTTGAGCGGTCGGTGCCTACTTGCGGCGCGCCGGTTACGATTTCATCGTCGACGCGGGTGTAGAACAGCGCCGCATCCACGCGGGTATCGCCGCGGCGCAGCTTGAAGCCGATCTCGGCGTTATCGGCGCTGCTGGGCTTCAGGTCGAAGTTCAACCCACTGCCGCTTGGGCGGTAGGCCAACTCCTGGAAGGTGGGTGTTTCAAAGCCCTGGCCGATGGCGGCGTAGAGGCTGATATCCGGCGTCCACTGATAGCTCAGGCCCAGCGCCGGGCTGGTTTGGTCGTAGCGCACTGAGCCGCTGTCGTCCTGGCCATCGGTGAAGTACTTGTCGTCCGAGTCGAACCTAACCTTGCTGTAGCGCGCGCCCGCCGTCAGGCTCCAGCGTGGCGCCAGCTGCCAGGTGCTGATCAGGTAGGCCTCGCGGCTTTCTACCCGGTTGAACTCGTCCCGTTGCAATGCGCCCTTGCGGCCAAACTGGTTGACGAAGCCCTGGCGACCTTCGCCCTGGTAGTTCCAGCTCAGCCCTGCAGCAATGCTGACCGGCAGGTTGAACACCTGGGTGTCGCGCTCCCAGCCCAGTTCGCTGCCGCCGAAGCGCCGATCCAGCTCGATGACGCCGCCGCCGGAATACAGCGAGTTGCCGGTAAAGGCGAGAAACTGCTGAACATCGCGCTCGCCACCGTAGGCCATCAGGGTGATGCGGTCGTCGTTGGCCAGGCGGCGCTGGTAGTTCAGGCCCAGCTGCTGGTGGCTGACGCTCTTGCGGGTGTCGAACAGCTCGGCCTGTGCGACCGCCTGCTGCCGGTCTTCACGCAATGCGGCGGCGGTCAGTCCCAGCGGGTCTTGGGTCTCGGGCTGGTCCAGCGCGTTGAATAGCAGGGTCAGGGTGGAGGCGTCGTCGATATCCCAGCCCAGGCGCAGGTTAGCCATGTCGCGGCGGGTGTCGCTGTGATCGCGGTAGCCGTCGGTCTCCAGCCGTGAGAGATTGGCCGCGACGTTAAGATTGCCGTGCTGCCCACCGTATTTCAGGCGTGAGCGCCAGAGACCGTCGCTGCCGATGCCGCTGCGATTCTCCAATGTCGGGTGATAACTGCCTTCGCTTGAGTAGCCCTGAATGATGCCGCCTGAGGCGTTGCCGTACAGGCTGCTGAGCGGGCCGCGCAGCACTTCCACGCGAGACAGGTTGTCCAGGTCAAACAGCGCCGGCTGGCCCTGGCCGTCGGGCATGGTCAGCGGAATGCCGTCTTGCAGCAGACGTACACCGCGCACGCCAAACTGTGCCCGGGCGCCAAAGCCGCGGGAGGAGATCTGCACGTCCTGGGCGTAGTTCTGGCGGTTTAACGCAAGCAACCCCGGCACCCTTTGCAGCGGCTCGGAGAGGTTGGCTCCGAGGTTGGCGGCGGGCAGCTGATCGAGAAAAAGCGTGCTGCGGGCGAGCGGAAGGGTTAGCTCATGGGCATCATCGCTGGCGCCGAGCACTGTCTGGGTTGGCAGCTGAATAGGTGCGGCCTGGCTAGTCGCGGTGCCCAGCAGCGCCAGCGGCAGGTAGAAGCACGGGCGTAGGGTAGGGTGAATCATCTGAGCCTTTTCCTGTTGTAAGTATTGTTTGGAGCGTCGGCCATGCTGCGTTGACGGTCGCCTGCACGACAAACCACGCTGCGCTTCTGGTATCTTGCCGGGCCGAAAAAAGGGCTGCTGGCAGGCGATAGAGCGAAACGGTAACAGACCCCGTGGACCGGGTGGCAGGCATCCCTTGGTCGTAAAAGCTTTGTTCTAAAGGCTGATGGGCAGTGTGCCTGAAGTTGCTTTGTACTGCAGGATCATTGCTGGCAGAAATGCCGGTCCATGAAATATTGTTTTGATGTGGAAGTAATTTTGCTGTAGGCTTGCCACCGTTGCCTGGCTGTTCTATCTGGCCTTGCAGTGTGGTTTGGAGGTTGTCAGCCGTTTTTTCGATGACTTCTAGTTATTGCTGTAATTTTCGCCCGGATGATCCTGGCGGTCGGGAGTACCCAAGCATGCATATGATGCACGATCTCTATCTGGCGCTACGCCGTTTGCAGCGCGCCAGCGAAATTCACGCCAAGCGCGTTGGTCGCCATAGCGGGCTGACCCCAATCCAGCTGCTGATTTTACACAGCATCAAGGCTACAGGTGAAAGTACCCTGGGTGATTTGGCGCGGCAGGTGAGTGTATCCCAGGCCACGCTGAGCACCATCATTGATCGCCTGGAAAGCCGCGATCTGCTGCACCGGGTGCGCAGCACCAGCGACAAACGCAAGGTACATCTGGCCTTGACCGAGAAGGGGCTGGCCGCGATTCAGGCGGAGCCTGCGCTGCTGCCGGCTGCATTCCTTGAGCGTTTTGGCCAACTGGCTGACTGGGAGCAACTGATGCTGCTGGCCAGTCTGCAACGGGTCGCCGGCCTGCTTGAAGCCGGTCAGCAAGTGCGTCCCGAACTCTTCGAAGGCGAATCCGCCGCCTGATCCTCTGCGCCCGCCTTCCGGCGGGCGACGTCATCACAAGTTTTTTCTCCTTCGGGTATTGCCTGGCGCTAGACGCACGCTTAGCATGTTTGAAATATCAAACATGGCTGTTTTAAATGCATTACGACAGCCGGAGCCGCCCGCACAAGGAGCCCCCCGAATGGAACTGCACTGCCCTGACCTGTTTCGCCAGCAAGCCTATGTCGCCGGTCACTGGTGCGAGGCCGACAAGGGCGCGCGCACCCACATCGCCAACCCGGCTACCCATGAACGCCTCGGCAGCGTGCCGAACATGGGCGCAGACGAAACCCGTCGTGCCATTGAAGCGGCGCGTGTCGCGCAGCAGCAGTGGCGTCAGCGCACGGCCAAGGAGCGCGCGCAGGTGCTGCGCAAGTGGTTTGAGCTGATGATGCAGCACCAGGAAGACCTGGCCCGCATCATGACCGCAGAGCAGGGCAAGCCGTTGACCGAGGCGCGTGGTGAAGTCGCCTACGCAGCGTCCTTCCTGGAGTGGTTTGGCGAAGAAGCCAAGCGCGTCTACGGCGACGTTATTCCCGGTCATCAGCCGGACAAGCGCATTCTGGTGCAGAAAGAGCCGGTTGGTGTGACAGCTGCCATCACGCCCTGGAACTTCCCCGCTGCGATGATCACCCGCAAGGCCGGTCCGGCGCTGGCTGCAGGTTGTGCAATGGTGCTCAAGCCCGCGCCGCAAACCCCGTTCTCCGCGCTGGCGCTGGCGCACCTGGCTGAGCAGGCCGGTCTGCCGAGCGGTCTGTTCAGCGTTGTTACTGCCGATGTGGACCGCTCCCGTGAAGTGGGTGACGAGCTGTGCAGTAACCCGGTGGTGCGCAAGCTGTCGTTCACCGGCTCCACCGGCGTTGGCATCAAGCTGATGGAGCAGTGCGCGCCAACCCTGAAAAAGCTGTCGCTGGAACTGGGCGGCAACGCGCCTTTTATCGTCTTTGACGATGCCGATCTGGATGCCGCGGTTGAAGGCGCAATGATCTCCAAATACCGCAACGCCGGTCAGACTTGCGTCTGCGCCAACCGTATTTACGTGCAGGATTCGGTTTACGACGCCTTCGCCGCCAAGCTGGCCGACGCGGTTGCCAAGCTGAAGGTCGGCGACGGCACCGAGGCGGGCGTGACCACCGGTCCGCTGATTGATGCGCGCGCTGTCGAGAAAGTACAGCGGCACCTCAAGGACGCCACCGACAAGGGCGCGACCGTCATCGCTGGCGGCAAACCGCACGAGCTGGGCGGTTTCTTCTTCGAACCGACCATTCTCACTGACGTGGACAGCAGCATGGCGGTGGCCCGCGAAGAAACCTTCGGCCCCCTGGCGCCGCTGTTCCGCTTCAGCGACGAGTCTGATGTGGTGCGTCAGGCCAACGATACCGAGTTTGGTCTGGCGGCCTACTTCTACGCTCGCGATCTGAGCCGCGTGTTCCGTGTGGCCGAGGCGCTGGAGTACGGCATGGTCGGTATCAATACCGGCCTGATTTCCAATGAAGTGGCGCCCTTTGGCGGCATGAAGTCNNGGTTGCCAAGCTGAAGGTGGGTGACGGCACCGAGGCAGGCGTGACCACCGGCCCGCTGATCGATGCACGCGCTGTGGAGAAAGTGCAGCGTCACCTCAAGGATGCCACCGACAAGGGCGCGACCGTCATCGCTGGTGGCAAACCGCACGAGCTGGGCGGTTTCTTCTTCGAGCCGACCATTCTCACAGGCGTGGACAGCAGCATGGCGGTTGCCCGCGAAGAAACTTTCGGCCCGCTGGCGCCGCTGTTCCGCTTCAGCGATGAGGCCGATGTGGTGCGTCAGGCCAACGATACCGAGTTTGGTCTGGCGGCCTACTTCTACGCCCGCGATCTGAGCCGCGTTTTCCGTGTGGCCGAGGC